>DASWHY010000062.1:0-9926 GCA_036397955.1 Thermoanaerobaculia bacterium
TCCCAGGCGGCGGCGCCGTCGGTCGTCGCCAGCTCGTGCCAGGAGACTTGGCCGGGCCGGAACTCGCCCGGCGGCTCCGGTTGCGGGTTGAGGGACTTGTAGATCGCGAACATCGCGCCCTGGGGGTCGGCGAGGACGGCGAAGCGGCCGACGTTGGGGATGTCGCGCGGCGCGACGTGGGTCTGCGCGCCGAGCTCGGCGGCGCGGCGGACGGTGGCGTCGACGTCGTCCACGCCGACGTAGCCGAGCCACAGCGGCGGCCCCTCGGCTCCCGGCGGCTTCTGCATCACGCCGCCGAGCGGCGCGCCGTGGGCGGTCCACATGATGTACGGCTTGTCGCCGCCGGCGCCGGTGAAGGGCTCCGTCCCCCAACCGAGGATCGCGGGGTAGAAGGCCTCCGCGGCATCCGCGTCGGTGGTCAGCAGCTCGTACCAGACGAACGGGCGTGGTGCGTCAGACATCGCATCTCCTCCGTGAGAGGTGTGGGGTCTCTACCGTCCCGAAGCGGACGGTCAGGAGGGGTTCTGCGGCTCGACCGGCGCGGCCTCGGCCTCGGGCGCCGGGGGGGCCCCCTCCGGCTGCTGCCCGAGCCGCTTGCGCTCGGCCTTGCGCTGCTGCTTCTCTTCCCGCTTCTGCTTCTTCGCCAGGTCCCGCTGCCGCTTCGAGTGCTGGAAGTTCTGTCGCGCCACTTCGTCACCTCCTCAGTCGGCGGTGATCGTATCGTAAGATGCCCGCCCTCCGGAGCACCCGTGGACCGCATCCGCAACTTCTGCATCATCGCCCACATCGACCACGGCAAGTCCACCCTGGCCGACCGGCTGATCCAGCGCACCGGGGCGGTGGAGGAGCGGGACTTCCGCGACCAGATCCTCGACTCGATGGACATCGAGCGCGAGCGCGGGATCACCATCAAGAGCAACACCGTCTCGCTGCTCTACACCGCCGCCGACGGCCAGGACTACGAGCTGAACCTCATCGACACCCCCGGGCACGTCGACTTCTCGCACGAGGTGCGGCGGTCGCTGATGTCGTGCGAGGGGGCGCTGCTCCTCGTCGACGCCTCGCAAGGGGTCGAGGCGCAGACGGTCGCCAACCTCTACCTCGCCCTCGAGTACGACCTCGAGATCGTGCCGGTGATCAACAAGATCGACCTCCCTTCAGCAGACATCGAGCGGGTGCGCGAGGAGATCGACGCCGACCTCGGGCTCGACCCCTACGCCGCGGTCCTCGCCTCCGCCAAGCTCGGCACCGGCATCGACGAGGTGCTGGAGGCGATCGTCAACCGCCTGCCGTCCCCCGAGGGCGACCCCGAGGCGCCGCTCCGCGCCCTCATCTTCGACGCCCAGTACGACCCCTACCGCGGCGTCGTCCTGCTGGTGCGCGTGCGCGAGGGGACGCTGCGCCCGGGGCAGAAGGTGCGTCTCATGCACGGCGGGCGCGACTACCAGGTCGAGGAGGTGGGGCGGCTCCGCCTCAAGCGGATGGAGGCGCCGGAGCTGACCGCCGGCGAAGTCGGGTACGTGATCGCCGGCGTCAAGGCGGTGGCGGACATCGCGGTGGGCGACACCGTGACCGAGGCCGAGCGTCCCGCCGCCGAGCCGCTCCCCGGCTACAAGGACGCCAAACCGGTCGTCTTCTCCTCGATCTACCCGGTCGCCACCGACGACTACCAGGACCTCGCCAAGGCGCTCGACAAGCTCAAGCTCAACGATGCCTCCCTGACCTTCGAGAAGGACTCCTCGTCGGCCCTGGGGTTCGGCTTCCGCTGCGGCTTCCTCGGGCTCCTCCACCTGGAAGTGGTGCAGGAGCGGCTGGAGCGGGAGCACGACCTGTCCCTTCTGCTCTCGGCGCCCTCGGTGCGCTACGAAGTCCACCTCACGGACGGCGAGGTCCTCCAGGTCGACAACCCGGCGCACTTCCCCGACCCATCGCAGATCGCGTCGGTCTCCGAGCCTTACATCCGCGCCACCATCCTGGTGCCGGAGCGGTATCTCGGCTCCGTCCTCGAGCTCTGCCGCGAGCGGCGCGGCGCCAACACCCACTTCGAGTACCTGGCGCAGGGGCGCCTGCAGGTGCTCTCGGAGCTGCCGCTCGCCGAGGTGCTCTTCGACTTCTACGACCGGCTGAAGAGCCTCACCCAGGGCTATGGCTCGTTCGATTACGAGCTGATCGATTACCGCGAGAGCGACCTGGTCAAGGTCGACATCCTGGTCAACGGCGAGCGGGTGGACGCCCTGTCGCAGCTCGTCCACCGCGAGAAGGCGCGGCCGCGCGCCCTCCACTACTGCGAGAGGCTGGCCGAGACGATCCCGCGCCAGAACTTCAAGATCGCCATCCAGGGGGCGATCGGCGGCCAGATCATCGCCCGCTCGACGATCAACCCCTACCGCAAGGACGTCATCGCCAAGTGCTACGGCGGCGACATCACCCGCAAGCGGAAGCTGCTCGAGAAGCAGCGCGAGGGGAAGAAGCGGATGAAGATGGTCGGCGCCGTCGAGATCCCGCAGGCCGCGTTCCTGGCGGTGCTCAAGACCGACCAGGGCGATTGAGCGGGGCCGCCGATGCCCGCGCCGCCGTTCCCCGACGTGCTGCCGGTCTTTCCGCTCACCGGGTCGCTCCTGCTGCCGGGGAACTACCTGCCGCTCAACGTCTTCGAGCCGCGCTACCGCAACATGGTGGCCGACGCCCTGGCCGGCGAGCGGACGATCGGCATGATCCAGCCGCGGCTGCCGGACCCGGCGGATAACTGGGGCTCTGATCAGAGCCTGCTCCGGCAGGCGACCCTGCCAGTAGCGGAGCCCACAACCGGGCTCCGCAACCTCGGCTTCTGGGAGGAGGAGCAGGACCCCGAGCTCTACGCCATCGGCTGCGCCGGCGCGATCGACCGCTGGGAGCCGCAGCCGGACGGCCGTTACCTCATTGTGCTCAGGGGGCTGGCGCGCTTCCGCGTCGGCGGCGAGCTACCGCTCCACCGCGGCTACCGCCGCGTGCGCGCCGACTACGCGGAGTTCGCCGCCGACCTGGAGGAGCCGGAGACGCCGCTCGACCCCGGTCCGGTCCTCGCCGCGGTGCGCGCCTTCAGCCGCGCCCACGGCCTCGAGCTCGACTTCACCCTGCTCTCCGGCCTCGGCGGCATCACCCTCCTCAACGGCCTCGCCGCCGCCCTCCCCTTCGGCCCGGCGGAGAAGCAGGCCCTCCTCGAAGCCGCCGCCCCGGCGGAGCGCGAGCACCTCCTCCTCTCGCTCCTCGAGATGGGCGTCCCGGCCGGCCCCCGCGAGCGCTACGTGCCGCCGACCGTGCACTGATTGCTTGCTAGACTCGTGTGTGAGGATGCGATGACGAAACAGGATCTGCTGTCGCGAATCTCGATCAACCCGGACGTGTGCTTCGGCAAGCCGTGCATCCGCGGCACGCGCATTTGGGTGTCGCTGATCCTCGACTTCCTCGCTACGGGGACGACGACGGAGGAGATCCTCCGCGAATATCCCCAGCTCGCGGAGGACGACGTCCGCGCCTGTCTGCTCTACGGCGCGGAGACCGCCCGCGGCCGCTACTTCGACGTACCCGTCGAGGCCGGCCGTTGAAGCTCAAGCTGGACGAGAACCTGGGACCCACCCTCGCAGACATCTTTCGCGGCGCCGGACACGACGCGAGCCTGGTCCGGGAAGAAGCCTCGGATCGCGGTGCTGCGGCTTCTCCAGCCGGCGACCTGGCCCGACCTGCTCGCCGCCGCGCGAACTCTCGTCCAGGCGCTGGACAAGCGAGAGATCCGGAAGAAGCTGTGGATCGTTTCGACCGGGCAGGTCCGGGAGTATTGGAGCGACGAAGACGAGTGAAGCCTGCAGGAATATCCACCGGCGGCCACCGTTTAGGCTGACGTGAGTCAACTCGAAGGCAACGTCCAGGGGCTCTCGCCGTCGCAGCGGCGGGCGCTGGAGCGGACCTACCGGCGGCGGGTGGCTCCGCGGCAGGTGGTGTCGCCGGAGCTGGCGCGGCACCTCGCCGAGGTGTCGCACGACCTCGGGCGGCAGGTCGGCGTGCTGCTCGGACGCGACGGCGCGGTGCGCAACGTCGTCGTCGGCGACGCGCACAAGCTGATGCTGCCCGACGTCGGCCGCCTGCGCGGCGGTGTCGGGCGCTTCCGCGGCCTGCGCCTCGTCCACACCCACCTGCGCGGCGAGCCGCTCACCGGCGACGACCTCAACGACCTCGCGCTCCTCCGCCTCGATCTGGTGGCGGCGATCGAGGTGCTCGGCGACGGCGACGCCGGCCGCGTGGAGATCGCCCACCTCTCGCCGGCGGCGGCCGCGGCCACGGCGGATGGCGCCGAGGCCGGCGACGGCCACCGGGCCGACCCCTTCATCCGCGTCCGCGCCGCCGACGTCCACCAGCTCGCCTTCGACTTCGAGGCCACGATCCGCGCCCTCGAGGAGGAGTTCGCGCGCGTCGCGCCGCTCGCCGGCGGCACCGAGCGGGAGCGGGCGCTCGTCGTCGGCATCCGCCCGGACGACGAGCACTTCGCCGAGATGCTCGAGCTGGTGCGCGCCGCCGGCGTGACGGTGGCCGGCACGCTGCGCCAGAAGCGCAGCCAGGTGCACCCGCGGACGGTGGTGGGGAAGGGGAAGCTCCAGGACATCGTGCTCGAGGGGATGCGGCGGCGGGCGAGCGTGGCGATCTTCGACATCGACCTCAAGCCCGCGCAGGCGCGCGCTTTCGAGGACGCGACCGGCCTGAAGGCGATCGACCGCACGCAGCTCATCCTCGACGTCTTCGCGCAGCGCGCCAAGAGCCGCGACGGCAAGCTGCAGGTCGAGCTGGCGCAGCTCAAGTACTCGCTGCCGCGGCTGACCGAGAAGGACGCCGGCCTCTCGCGGCTGACCGGCGGCATCGGCGGCCGGGGCCCCGGCGAGACCGTGGTCGAGATCGGCCGCCGGCGCATCCGCGACCGCATCCGCGCCCTCGAGAAGCAGGTCGAGGGGCTGGGGCGCCAGCGCGACCTCCGCCGCCGGCGGCGGCGCGACGGGCGGGTGCCGGTGCTCTCGATCGTCGGCTACACCAACGCCGGCAAGAGCACGCTGCTCAACGCTCTCACCGGCAGCACGGTGGAGGCCGCCGACCAGCTCTTCATGACCCTCGACCCGACGAGCCGCCGCCTCCGCTTCCCGCGCGAAGGGGAGGTGGTGATCACCGACACCGTCGGCTTCCTGACCGAGCTGCCGTCCGATCTGGTCGCGGCCTTCCACGCCACGCTGGAGGAGCTGTCCGACGCCGACCTCCTGCTCCACGTCGCGGACGCCGCCGACCCGCGGCTCGACCACAAGCTGGAGGCGGTGCGCGGCATCCTCGGCGAGCTGCACCTCGCGGAGGTGCCCGAGCTCGTGGTGCTCAACAAGGCCGACCTCCTGCCGCGCCACGAGGCGCAGGCGCTCGCCAAGCGCCACGGCGGCGTGGCGCTCTCCGCCCTCCACCGCAGCGGGCTCGACGGGTTGATCGCGGCCGCTCAGGAGCGGCTGGGGATGACGGCGGAGCTCGGGAAGCGAGTAGGGCTGATGTCATCCCGAGCGCCAGCGAGGGATCGGGTGGGGGTGGATGGCCTCCACCCACCCGATTCCTCGTTGCACTCGGAATGACGCGTTCAACGGTTTCGCGCCAGCTTCTCGTCCTCGTCCTTCTCCTCGCGTCCTGCCGCTCTTCGAGCACGCCGCCTCACACCGCCCTCGCTCCCTCCGCCGACTGCTCCGAAGGCTCCGCCTCCGCCGATTCCCGGGTGCGCTGGCTCGCCGAGCACGCGCTGCGCGTCCGCGTGGTCGATCCCGCGGACGACGACTTCTCCGACCTCCAGCCGCTCAAGGAGGTCCTGCGCGACGCGCGCGTCGTGCTGCTCGGCGAGCAGTCGCACGGCGAGGGCACGGTCTTTCTCGCCAAGACGCGGCTCATCGCGTTCCTCCACCAGGAGATGGGCTTCGACGTCCTCGCCTTCGAGAGCGGGCTCTACGACTGCGCCGTGGCCTGGGAGCGGCTGCGCGCCGGCGAGGCGGCGGCGACGGCGGTGCCGCGCTGCGTCTTCCCGATCTGGACCCGCAGCGAGCAGCTCCGGCCGCTCATCGACTACCTGGGCGAGCAGGCGCGCGGGCCGCGGCCGCTGGAGCTCACCGGCTTCGACGACCAGTTCACCGGCAGCGCCAGCCGCGAGCGCCTGGTCGCCGACCTCCGCGCCCTCCTCGACCGGCTCGGCGCCCCCTTCGCCGGCGGCCCCGAGTGGCCGCCGTTCGCGGCCGCGCTCCAGGCGCTGGCCGAGAACCTCTACCAGCGCGGCAAGGCTGCGGACCCCGCCGTGGAGGAGCAGGCTCTCTTCCTGCGCCGGCTGGAGACCGTGCGCGCGGAGGTGGCGGCGCGCGCCACCGCGGACGACCCCGAGGCCGCCCTCTGGATGCAGGTGCTGGAGGGCGTCGGCCCCGCCGCGCGGCAGCAGTGGCTCTACGATCTGGCGACGGAGTCGGTGGGGCCGGAGATCGGGCGGCTGCGCGACACGCAGATGGGCCGGAACCTCGTCTGGCTGGCGAACCGGCGCTACCCGGGGCGGAAGATCGTCGGCTGGGCGGCCACCTACCACGCGGCGCGCGGGCTCGGCCCCCTCGAGCCCGACGAGCCGGGCCTCGCCGAGTGGTACCGCCAGGTCACCGTGATGGGGGAGGTGGCGGCGCAGGAGCTGGGCGCGGCGATGTACACCCTCGGCTTCACCGCCTACGAAGGGAGCTTCGGCACCCCCTTCGAGCCGGCGCCCGAGGCGCTCGCGCCGGCGCGCGCCGGCTCGCTCGAGGACCTGCTGCACCGCGCCTGCCTCGAGCACGCCATCGTCGACTTCCGGCGGCCGCCGGCGGGCGGCGAGTGGCTCCGCGGCCCGCTGGTCAGCCGCCCGCTCGGCCACCAAGAGATGCGCGCCCCCTGGGGCGAGGTCGTGGACGGCCTGATGTTCAGCCGCGTCGTCGCCCCGAGCACGCAGGCGGTGGAGCGCGCGCCCTAGCGCGGGTGCTACCCTCGCGGCGCATGCCTTCGCCCGCCGCACCCGGCCTCTATCTCCACGTGCCGTTCTGCTCGGCGGTCTGCCCGTACTGCGACTTCGCGGTGCGCACGGGGGGGCGGGAGCGGCGGGCGCGGTTCGTGGCGCACCTGCTGGCGGAGATCGAGCTGTGGGCCGGCGCGGCGCCGCCGCTCGGCGGCTTCGACACGGTCTACCTCGGCGGCGGCACGCCGTCCTGCCTCCTGCCTGACGAGCTGGCGCGCATCCTGGAAGCCGCCCGCGGACGCCTCGGCGTCGCCCCCGGCGCGCGCGTCTTCCTCGAAGCCAACCCGGAGGACGTCACGCCCGAGAGCCTGGCCGCCTGGCGGGCGCTCGGCGTCGCCACCGTCTCGCTCGGCGTCCAGTCCTTCGCGGAGGCGGACCTCGCCTTCCTCGGCCGCCGTCACGGCGCGGCCGCAGCGCGGCGGTGCGTCGAGCTGGCGCTCGCCGCCGGCTTCGAGACGGTCTCGATCGACCTGATCTACGGGTTGCCCGAAGGCCTCCCCGGCGGTTCGGTGTCCGGCTGGCGGCGCACGCTCGCAGAAGCCGTGCGCCTCGCGCCGCACCACCTCTCCTGCTACCAGCTCACCGTCCACGACGGGACGCCCTTCGGCGCCCGCCGCGACCGCGGCGCGCTGCGCGAGCTGCCCGGCGAGGCGCAGGCCGGGCTCTTCGCCTTGACCCACGCCTTCCTGGCGGACGCCGGCTACCCGGCGTACGAGGTCTCCAACTTCGCCCGCGCGCCCGAGCACCGCTCGCGCCACAACCGGAAGTACTGGGAGCACACCCCGTACCTCGGGCTCGGCCCCTCGGCCCACTCCTTCGACGGCTGCCGCCGCTGGTGGAACGAGCGCGGGCTCGACGCCTGGGAGCGGCGGGTCGCGGCGGGGGAGCGGCCGGAAGCCGGCGGCGAGACGCTGGGGCGGGAGGAGCTGGCGCTGGAGGCCCTGCTCCTCGGGCTGCGCAGCGTCGAGGGCGTGGACCTCGCGGCGCTGCGCGACCGCTACGCGGTCGACCTCCTCGGCGCCAACGCTCTGCTCGTCGAACGGCTCGCCGCCGACGGGCTCGTGGCGCGCCGCGGCGACCGGCTGGTCCCTTCGCCCGCCGGCCTCGCCGTCGCCGACGGCCTGGCGGCGGCCTTCGTCCTCGCGCCGGCCGCGTCCTAGCGGCCGGGCGGGGGCAGCGGGTCCTCGACCACGAACGACGGGCGGGACCCCGGCGCCGGCGGCCAGGGGACGAGCAGGCCGTGCGCCACCCGCTTCGCCACCGGCAGCCCGTAAAGCTGCTGCACGAGGTGGAGCGCCACGGCGTAGCTCCGCGCGCCCCCTTGTGACGTCAGCGCCTTGCCGTCCTGCACGAAGCTGACGTTGACCCGCAGGTCCACCTTGGGGAAGGCGCGGGCGAAGCGCTCGTAGTCGTCGGGGAAGGTGGTGGCGGCGACGCCGTCGAGGAGCCCCGCCTTGGCGAGGACGAAGGCGCCGTCGCAGAGCGACATGACGTAGCGCGCCTTGCTCCCCGTCTTCCGCACCCAGGCGATCAGCGCCGGACGCTGCAAGTCGGCGTCCATGCTCCCCTCGGCGCTCGGCACGACGAGGATGTCGATCGCCGGCGCGTTGGCGAAGGAGTGATGGGGCTGGATCTTGAGCCCCTCGAAGGTGGTTACCGGGCGCCCGTCCGGCGAGACGGTGAAGACTTGGATCCCCGGCTTGGCGTGGAGCGCGGCGTGGTGGAGGACGTCGTAGGGGGCGGCCAGCTCGGTGTTGTAGACCCCGTCCACGACCAGGAAACCGGCGCGGAGCGGGCGGGTCGGGGCCTTGGGCGCCGGCGCGGCGGCGAGGAGCAGGACGGCGGCGGCGAGGGAGAAAAAGCGCAGGCGGCGCATGCAGCGGTTAGAATAGCCGAGAACGAAGGAGGTGCCCCGTGCCCCACAGCCCACTCCTGGTCCGGCCGATGCGCGAGGAGCTGACTAGCGCCGGCGTCGAAGAGCTCACCACCCCGCAGCAGGTGGACGACTGGATGCGCAGCGCGTCCGGCACCGCGCTGCTGGTCGTCAACTCGGTCTGCGGCTGCGCCGCCGGCATGGCGCGCCCCGGCGTGCGCCTCGCCTTGGGGCACGAGCGCCGCCCCGAACGCCTGGCCACCGTCTTTGCCGGCCAGGACCTCGAGGCGACGGCGCAGGCCCGCAGCTACATCCCGCACATCCCGCCGAGCAGCCCGTCGGTCGCCCTGTTCAAGGACGGCGAGCTGGTCTGGTTCCTGCCGCGCCACCGCATCGAAGGGCGGAGCGCCGAGCAGGTAGCCGGCGACCTGAAGGCCGCGTTCGACGAGCACTGCGCGGAGGTGGCGGCAGCGAGCGCGGCGGGAACGGCCGGCGTCTAGCCGCGCACGACGTCGAAGAGGTGCGCGCCGTACGGCGGCAGGTCGAGGTAGAGGCCGCGCGCCGCCACCTCATCGCCGTCGCGCCGGTAGCGCGTCTCGGACAGCGCGTCGCGCAGCTCGACCTCGCCGTCCTCCAGCCCCAGTCCCCCGAGCTCCAGGTAGCACTGGCCCGGTGCCGGCGCGAAGTTGACCGCCGCCAGGCGGAACCCGCCGTTCTCCTCCCACAGCGACGCCACGAAGTCTTCGCTCGTCGGGTTCCCCTTCCAGGCCGGGCGCGGCTCGAGCAGGCGCCAGCCGGTCTGCGGGCGCTGCCGCGCGGCCCCGAGGAGCCGCTCGTAGAACGCCGCGACCTCGGGCGCCGCCGGCTCCGACGGGCGGCGCAGGAGCTGGAGCGGCTGGCGCTCGCGCCGCCCTTCGAGCTGGCCGTCGTGGAGGAGCAGGAGCCCGGGGACGGTGGCGGCGACGACCGCCGCGGCGCGGTGGCGCT
>DASWHY010000063.1:0-1962 GCA_036397955.1 Thermoanaerobaculia bacterium
CGACGGCCAACTCGTCATGTCCTTCCCCCGCGCCGGCAAAATCAACGCCGCGCAGATCCTCGCCGAGCTCGGCGACGACCGCGCCCGCTTCCAAAGCGACCAACACCTCGCCGCCGAAGCCGGCGTGGCTCCCGTCACCCATGCCTCCGGCAAGTCGCGCGGCGTCACTTGCCGCTGGGCCTGCAACAAACGCCTCCGCCTCGCTCTGACCACCTTCGCCGACAACTCCCGTCATGCCTCGCCTTGGGCTGACGCGGTCTACCGCCGCGCCCGACAACGCGGCGCCGATCACCCCCACGCTACCCGCATCCTCGCCCGCGCCTGGACGCGCGTCCTCTGGCGCGCTTGGCAGGATCGAACCCCCTACAACCCCCTCCAACACCGCGCCGCTGCCGCTCTCGCAGCCGGGGGTTGACACAGGGCGTCTCACGCTCGCGCCTCCCCGGCCCGCTCGACCGCCCGCCGCAGAGCGCGGGCTGTCAGCACCCGCGCCAGGTGCCGCTTGAAGGCGGCCGAGGCGTGGAGGTCGCCGGTCGGGTCGATCTCCTCCCGCGCGACCGTCTCGGCGGCGGCCGCGATCGCCTCCTCCGTCAGCACCTCGCCGGCGAGCTGCGCCGCGGCGCGCGCCGCCACCACCGGCTTGTCGCCGACGCTCAGGTAGACCAGCCGCACCTCGCGGCAGCGGCCGCCGTCTTCCAGCGTCACCAGCGCCGCCACTCCGACCTGCGCGTAGTCGCCGTGGCGGCGGGCCACCTCCATGAACGCCCAGCCGGTGCGCGGCGGCAGCGGCGGCAGTTCGACTTCGACCAGCAGCTCCTCGGGCGCCAGGTCGGTGGCGAAGAGGCCGGCGAAGAAGCGCTCGGCCTCCACCCAGCGCTCTGCGCCGGTGCGCGCGAGGCGGAAGCGGGCGCGCAGGGCGACGGCGACCGCCGGCAGCTCGGCGGCGGGGTCGGCGTGGGCGAGGCTGCCGCCGACGGTGCCGCGGTTGCGGATCTGCGGGTGGGCGATGTGCGGCACCGCCTCGGCGAGGAGCGGCGCCAGCTCCGCCACCAGCGGCTCGCGCTCCAGCCGCCGCTGCCGGGTCATCGCCCCGATCGCCAGCCCGCCGGCCGCGGTGCGGCGGACGAAGTCGAGCCCCGGCAGGCGGTTCAGGTCGATCAGCGTCGCCGGCTGCGCCAGCCGGAAGTTCATCACCGGGATCAGGCTCTGGCCGCCGGCCAGCACCTTGGCGTCGCCGCCGTGACGCGCCAGCAGGTCGAGCGCGGCGCCCAGGGAGTCCGGGGCCTCGTAAGCGAAGGGGGCGGGCTTCATCGTGGCGCGAGAGCGGCGGGGATTCTACACGCCGCCGCCGCCCTCGTCGCCGAGCGGCGGCCCTCGACCCGCTCAACGCCCTGCGGGCGGAGTGAGGTCGACGCGGCGCTTCAGCCCGGCTCGCCAGCCAGCGCCAGAACCGCGTTGCGCGTCCGCGGCGAGACCCGAAAGCGCAACTCCTGGAGCCGATCGAGGAGCGGTCCAACCGCGGGGAGGAGACCCGCTCGCTTCGCATCCAGTAGTACACCGAGCGTTCCACGCACTCGTAGTCCGAGCATGTCGGCGGCGCGGCGCGCCAGTGCGTCGTCCAGCAGGATGATGGATTCAGGCGATTCGGCCGCCAGCGTCAGTACCTCGGTCTCGCCTGGTCCCAGGTCCGTAACGAGGGGAATTGCCAGCGCGCTCGCAGGGCTACGGATCGTGATCCACTCCAGCGCGCGCGGGTCCGGCAGATCGATTCCTGCCCTCCGTCCTACCGCGAGCTCCTCGTCGACGGCGGGAGGAACCACCACCCGCTCGACCAGGGCGGGGAGGACGTGCAACAAGCCGATCTGGTGGAGGTACTGAAGCGGCGATGTGTCGCTGAAGACTTCAGGCAAGCCGGGCTTCGCTCTCGAGCTCCTCCGCGGTGAGCCGGAAGGTGTCGACTCC
>DASWHY010000064.1:0-2594 GCA_036397955.1 Thermoanaerobaculia bacterium
CGCCCATGATGCGGCGGCGGAGGCTCTCTTCGTCCGGCGGTGCGGCGGCCGAGGTGGCGCCGCGGGAGAGCTCCATGTTGAGCTGCACGGCCCAGTCGGCCGCGAGGTCGAGCAGGACGTTGAGGTCCTGGGAGAGCAGCACCTGCAGCCGCTCCATCTTGCGCGGCGCCGGGGAGGCGCCGCTGCCCGCCGGGCGCAGCTCCTGGGAGAGCTGGTGGAAGGCCAGGAAGACGCCGGTCGAGGTGGCCTGGAAGCGGGTGTCGAGCGACGACACCGACCAGCGCACCCGGTTCTCGTAGGGCTGCGCGTCGGTGGCGTGGAAGAGGCCGCCGCCGCCTTCGGCGACGCTCGACTCGAAGCGGGTCACGACCTGCGGCGCGAGGCGGCGGCTCCAGGCCACCTGGATCTCGCGCAGGGTGTCGCCGCCGACGAGGTAGAGGCTGTCGAGCCGGTCGAAGAAGTCCTCGCTGAAGTAGAGCCGCAGCGTCTCGCCGAGCGTCCGCTGCACCGCCGAGACCGAGAAGAGGTCCTCCTCGCCCGCCTGGCGGGAGAGCGACAGCTCGTAGCAGGCGTCGCCCGACTGCTCGCAGGTCTCGGGCTCCTGGTAGAGCGTGGGCACGAAGTCCTGGAGGCTGGCGAGCGCCGGGTCCTCGTAGACGCGGCGGGAGACCGAGCCCTCGGCCTGCCAGGAGGGGCCGAGCTGGACGACGACGCCGCCGCGCGGGGTGAGCGAGAGGCTGCCGTCGCGCAGCGTCGTGTAGAGCCCGTACTCGACGAGCACCGCCGGCTGCAGGCGCACGCCGCCGCTGCCGAAGACGTCCACCCGCTGGTCCACCTCGGCCGTCAGCAGGCCGTCGAGGCCCGCCGCCTGCCGCTCGCGGTAGCGCAGGCCGGTGTCGAGGTGGGAGCGCTCGCCGAGCGCCGTCGCGTAGGAGCCTTCGAAGCCCCAGGTGCGCGAAGCGCGCGGGATGCCGATCGGGCCGAGGCCGCCGTGACGGTGGTAGTTGTTCTCGCTGGTGTAGTTCGCCGAGACCTCCGAGTGGCCGCGCGCGCCGAGCGCCTGCGACCAGCTCACCTGGTACTGGTCGAGCCCGACCGGCGCCTCGAGCCCGCCGTCGCTGGAGGGCACCAGGCGGTTGCTGCGGGTCATCAGCGCCACGCGGCTGTCCGGCCCGGCGGCCACCTCCAGCGAGACGACGCTCGCCTCGGCGTCGGCCAGGGCCGTGCCGCGCGCGCCGCCGGCCGCGGTCGGGCCGAGCGTCCAGAAGTCGCCGGAGAGGCCGACGCGGATCTCGCCGAGCCGCCCCTCGACGCCGACGCGCCCGCCGCTGATCAGCCCCTCGGCCACGCCGGCGCCCTGATCGACGCCGGTCATCGCCGTCATCTCGGCCGCGAAGGGCGCGTCCTCGAACGACGCGCGGGCGCCGTCGGCGGTCGCGGCGAAGGCCAGCCGCTCGACCTCTTCGATCTCGATCTGGTGCAGCACGTCGGCCGGGATGCGCGCGCGCAGCGACCAGAAGTCCTCGCCGGCCAGCCGCTCGCCGTCGTTCGCGGCGAGGTTCAGCTCGACGAACTGGTAGGTCTGCGCCGTCGTGCGGGTCAGCAGCACGACCGCCGGCAGGAAACCGGCCTTGTGCGCGATGACTTTGTAGAGACCCGCGGGGAGGTCGCGGAAGAGGAAGTTGCCCTGCGCGTCCGTCGTTACCTTGCGCAGGCTCAGATCGGCGAGCTGATAGGCGTAGACGCCGGCCGCGGAAAGTGGGGAGGCCTTGCCGACCACCCGCCCGGCCACCGCCGCCTGTCGCGCCGGCTCCGCCGCCGCGGCGCTCGCCGCCCCCACGAGGAGGAGAGCGAGGACGGCGGCGCGTTGCCGGAGGGGGGTCATCGGCATTCTGTCCTACGAGCTCGGAGTGTAGTCGGATGCCTATGAGGAGTCAACGCTTCGGATACCGCTCCGAGGCCCACGATCTAAATATTGACAGGCTACTATTGGGTGCCTATAATACCGCCCATGAGCTACGTCAAGACCTCACTCAACCTCCCCGAGCCCGCCGTCGAGGCCCTCAAGCAGATCGCCGCGAAGCGCGGCGTGACGATGGCCGAAGTCGTCCGCCAGGCGATCGCCACCGAGAAGTTCCTCCACGACGAGGTCGAGAAGGGGAACAAGATCCTGCTCGAGGACAAGGACAAGAGCCTCCGCCAGGTGGTCTTCCGCTAAGTCGTGGCGGCCACCGCGCCGAGCGCGCCGACTCTCGATCTCGAGATCAACCGCGGCGGCGCGAGCGGCCCCCTCCCCACGTTGGAGACCGTCCGACCGCATCCGCGGCAAGATCGCCGAGCGGCTGATCTGGATGCTCGCCGCCGTCATCCTCCTGGCCTTCGCCACCTTCTGGCGCGCCGCCCCGACGCCCGCCGCGAGCGAGCTCCAAGACTTCCTCGCCGTCCTCTTCGGCCCCCTCGTCGCCCTCGTCTCCGCCGCCGTCGGCTACTACTTCGGCGGCAAGGCGGGGTAGCGACGCTCGTCGCCGAGTCCTGCGTCTGCTTCACGCGCCGAGTCGTTGTTGGATGTACCCCAGGCCTTGCTGGAAGCTGGG
>DASWHY010000065.1:0-1512 GCA_036397955.1 Thermoanaerobaculia bacterium
GCTGGCGCGCGAGCTTGGCGACGGCGTGCTCGAGGCCGACGTCCTCAGCTCCCTCGGCGTCTACTACTGGTGGTACCGGCGCGAGCGCGAGCGGCCCCTCGACGAGCTCTTCCGCCCCGCCCTCGAGCTCTACCGCCGGGAGGACGACCCGCGCGGCGTCGCCGACGCCGTGGGCCGCATCGGCCTGATCCACATGGCGCGTCGCGCCTACGACGCCGCGGCCCGCGACTTCGAGACCAGCCGCGAGCTTTACGAGCGGATCGGCGACCGCATCGGCCTGAGCCGGATCCACTCCTACCTCGGAGCGCTCTACGCCGGCCTCGAGAGCTACCCCCGCGCCCGCGACCACTACGCCAGAAGCCACGAGCTGTGCGAGGCCGCCGGCGACCTCGAGGGGTGCTCGCACGTCGAGAGCCTGATCGCGGACCTCCACCTGCGGCGCGGCGAGCCCGAGCTGGCGATCGCGGCCCTGGATCGCCTGATCGCCGACCCCGGCGCGCCGGCGACGGCGACGCGCAACCACCTCGTCACCCGCGGCCATGCCCTGCTCCACCTCGGCCGGCCGGGCGCCGCGCGCGACAGCTACCGGCAGGCGCTCGACGTCGCCCGCCGCACGCCGGGCTCGGATGCGCCGTTCCGCGCCCAGACCCTGACGATGCTCGCCCACGCCCACATGCAGTCCGGCGACGCGGACGACGCCGCCGCGTCTCTGGCGCGGGCGGAGGCGATCCCGATCGCCGCCAAGGGCTGGGGCAACGCCGTGCTCCACACCCTGGCGCGCGCCGACCTGGCCGCCGGCCAGGGCCGTCCTCGCGAGGCTCTCGGCCACCTCCTGGCGGCGGCGGAGATCGAGCACGGGACCTTCGGCGCCGGCCGCGAGCTCTTCTTCCAGACCCAGTACCGGCAGGTCTTCGACCGGCTCTTCTCCCTGCTCATCGAGGGAGTCCTGGTCAAGGACGCCGCCGAGAAGCTGACGTTCCGCTTCCTCGAGCAAATGCGTTACCGCACTTTTCGCAGCGTGGTGGTGCGCCTGGCCGAGGCGCCGGGAAGCCGCCGCGCGCCGTCGGCGGACGAGCAAGCCGCGGTCGAGCGCATCGAGCGTCTGACCCGGCAGCTCGACGCGGACGCGCCGCCGGTGCGCTGGCGGGACCTGAGGGCGGCCTACGCCGACTACGAGGACCTCGTGCTGCGAGCCGAGCTCGCGGCGCCGCGCTACCGGCTGGTCGCCGCGGCCCGGCCCGTCGAGCTCGCGGCGCTGCAAGGCGCCCTGGCGCCGGACGCCGCCGTCGTCGAATACGTGCTGGCGGGCGAACGCGTCTTCGCTCTCATCGTCACCCGCGGCGGTCTCGAAAGCGTCGTCCTTCCGGTCGCGACCTCGCGGCTCGAGCCCAAGGTCAAGCTCTTCCGCGCGCTCGTCTTCGGCGCCTCCGGAGAGGACTGGCGGCCGCTGGCGGCGGAGCTGGACCGCCTGCTGATCGCGCCGCTCGAGGAGAGCGGAGCCCTGGGCGGCGT
>DASWHY010000066.1:0-3024 GCA_036397955.1 Thermoanaerobaculia bacterium
ACGTGGAAGACCTTGAGCTCCTCGCCGCCGGCGCCGTAGGTCAGCAGCCCGTCGGTCAGCACCCCGTCGACGTCGAAGAGGAGCCACTCCAGCGCCCGCGCGCGGCGCCCGAACTCTTCTTCGGACAGCGCGCCGCTCAGAACAGCTCCAGCTTCCACAAGTCGTGGAGGTGCACGATCCCTTCAAGCCGCCCGGCGGCGTCGCAGACGAAGAGGGAGGTGATGCGATGCTCCTCCATCTCGTTGAGCGCCGCCGAGGCCAGCTCCTCGCCGGCGATCGTGCGCGGGTGCCGGTGCATGCACTCGCCGGCGGTGCGGCGGAGCACGTTCTCGTCGTCGCGCTCGAGGAGACGGCGGAGGTCGCCGTCCGAGATGCAGCCGAGGAGCCGCCCCTCGCCGTCCACGACCGACGTGATCCCCAGCTTCTTGGCCGACATCTCGTAGATCGCCTCGCGCATCGGCGTCTCGGGGCCGACGCGCGGCAGCGCCTCGCCGGCGTGCATCAGCTCGGCGACCTTCAGGAGCCGCTTGCCGATGCGGCCGGCGGGGTGGAGGCGGGCGAAGTCCTCGCGGGTGAAGCCGCGCGCCTCCAGCAGCGCCATGGCGAGGGCGTCGCCGAGCGCCAGCATCGCGGTCGTCGAGGCGGTGGGGGCGAGGTTAAGCGGGCAGGCCTCGCGGTCGATCGCCACCGAGAGGTGCGCCTCGGCGTGGCGGGCGAGCGGGCTCTCGCCGCTGCCGGTCATGGCGACGAGCGGCACGCCGAGCCGCTTGAGCGTTTGCACCAGGCGCAGCAGCTCTTCGGTCGTCCCGGAGTAGGAAGCGGCGAGCACCACGTCCCCCTCGACGATCGCGCCGAGATCGCCGTGCACCGCCTCGGCGGGGTGGAGGAAGAGGGCCGGCGTGCCGGTCGAGGTGAGGGTCGCCGCCACCTTGCGCATCACGATGCCGCTCTTCCCCATGCCGGTGCAGACCACCCGCCCCTGGCAGGCGCGCAGCAGCTCGACCGCGCGGTCGAAACTCTCGTCGAGCTGCCCGAGGAGCCCGCGGATCGCCGCCGCCTCGGTCTCCAGGACCTCGACCGCCACGTCGCGTGGCGGGCGGCCGGCCACCGGCTCCACCGCACGTTTCATGCGGGCACCTCCGCCTCGCGCAGCGCCCGCCGTAGGGCGGCGAGGGAGGCGAGGAGCGCTTCCGCCCGCTCGGGGTCGAGCTGCACGGCGCGGTCGGAGAGGGCGCGGTCGGGGTCGGGGTGGACCTCGAGGAAGACGCCGTCCGCGCCCGCCGCCACCGCGGCGCGCGCCAGCGGCTCCGCGAACCGCCGGTCGCCGCCGCTCTCCTCGGCGCTCGCCGCCGAGCCGGCGCCCGGGAGCTGGAGCGAGTGGGTGACGTCGTAGATCACCGGGATGCCGTCCTCGTGCAGCAGGGCGAACGAGCGCATGTCCACGACCAGGTTGTGGTAGCCGAAGGAGACGCCGCGCTCGGTCACCGTCACGCGCTCGTTGCCGGCGCTGCGCGCCTTCTCGACGACGCGGCGCATGTCGTCGGGCGCCATGAACTGCCCCTTCTTGACGTTGACCGCGCGGCCGGTGCGCGCCGCCTCGACGATCAAGTCGGTCTGCCGGCAGAGGAAGGCCGGGATCTGCAGCACGTCGCAGACGTCCGCCGCCGGGCCGCACTGCGCCGGCTCGTGGACGTCGGTCAGGAGCGGCAAGCCGGTCTCGGCGCGGACCATGGCGAGCACCCGCAGCCCCTCGGCGAGCCCCGGCCCGCGGTAGCTGCCGATCGCGCTGCGGTTGGCCTTGTCGAAGGAGGACTTGAAGACCAGCGGCACGCCCACCCGCCGCGCGATGCCGGCCAAGAGGCGCGCGGTCTCGAGCGTGCGCTCCGGGCTCTCGATCACGCACGGCCCGGCGATCGCCGGCAGCGCCGCCCCGCCGCCCCCGACCACCACCCCCGGCGCCAGCTCGACGGCGCGCGCTCCGCTCAGTGCTCCAGCCCTCCGCCGCCGTTCGAGCCCGGCAGCGGCCGGCGCGCGCCGCGCCCGTCGGCGGCAAGCGCTTCCGCCGCGTCGTCGCCCGCCGCGCCGATCCCGGCGAGCTCCGCCGCCGGCACCGCGACGTCCCGCTCGCCCTCGCCGCGCCGCGCCCTCTCGGCGAGCGCCGCGCCGATGTAGGAGACGAAGAGCGGGTGCGGCGCGGTGGGCTTGGACTTGTACTCGGGGTGGAACTGGCAGCCGAGGAACCAGGGGTGGTTGGGGTCCTCGACCATCTCCACGAACTTGCCGTCGGGCGAGAGCCCCGAGATCGCCAGCCCGGAGTCGCGCAATACCTCGAGGTACTTCTGGTTGACCTCGTAGCGGTGGCGGTGGCGCTCGCTGATCTCGGGCACGCCGTAGACCTTCCGCGCCAGCGTCCCTTCCTTCAAGCGGCAAGGGTAGGCGCCGAGCCGCATCGTGCCGCCCAGCTCCTCGACCCCCAGGAGGTCGCGCAGCTTGTAGATGATCGGCTGCTCGGTCTCGGGGTCGAACTCCGAGGAGGTGGCGTCCTTGATGCCGCAGACGTTGCGCGCCCACTCGATGACCATGCACTGCAGCCCCAGGCAGATGCCGAAGAAGGGGACCTTGTGCTCGCGGGCATAGCGGATGGCGCGGATCTTCCCTTCGGTGCCGCGGTTGCCGAAGCCGATGGGGACGAGCAGGGCGTCCACCTCGAAGACTTCGCGCGGCCAGCCACCGGAGGCCTCCATCTGCTCGGCGTTGATGTAGACCAGCTCGACGGCGGCGTCGTTGGCGATGCCGCCGTGGATCAGCGCCTCGTTGAGGCTCTTGTAGGAGTCGGGGAACTCGACGTACTTGCCGACGATCCCGACCCGCACCCGGTGGCTGGGGTTCTTGACCCGCGACACCAGTGCCTCCCAGCGCGAGAGGTCGCGGTCGTAGTGGGGGAGGTTGAGGAGGTCGAGGAGGATGTCGTCCATCCCCTCGCGGCAGAACATCAGCGGCACTTCGTAGATCGTCGAGACGTCG
>DASWHY010000067.1:0-7774 GCA_036397955.1 Thermoanaerobaculia bacterium
ACGATGCGGCGCGCGAAGCTGAGCAGGATGAAGGTCGGGCTGGCGGTGCCGTCGCGCCCGGGCTCGGCCTCGAAGCTCGCGGCGTCGAGGACGGTGAAGCCGGGCTCGAAGGCGGCCAGCACCGCCGGGTCGGTCTCGCGCACGAACATGTTGCGGGCGAAGAGGCTGTGCCAGGCCTTCTCGGTCACCACCCGCACGCCCAGCCGGTAGCGCGGGTCGGCGCCGGCCCAGCCGTCGAAGACGAAGAGGTCGCGGTCGCGCCAGTGCTCGCGCACCCGGTCGAGGAGGAAGTCGAAGCGCTCCGGCTCGAACGGCCGGTTGACGCTGCCCCACCAGACGTCGGCGGCGGTGCCGGGGTCGCGGACGATGAAGCGGTCGTTCGGGGAGCGCCCGGTGTGCTGGCCGGTCGAGGCGACGAGCGGCCCGTGCTCGGCGACCAGCGCCTCGCCGCGCTTGACCGCCTGCTCGTAGAGCGCCGCCGCCGGCAGGTTCCAGTAGGCCCGGCGCGCGCCGGCGATGCCGTGCTGCTCCAGGCCGAAGCTGCTGATGAAGGGTCCCTCGTTGTGCATGGCAAGTCCCTCGGGTGGGGAAGAGGCGAATCCTAGCAAACGGCCTCAGCGGGCCCGGGTCAGATACTCCGCCACCAGCCGCGCCATCGCCTTGATCCCCACCGGCACGGCGGCGTCGTCGGCGCGGAAGTCGGGCGTATGGAGGCCGCCCGAGGTGGTCCCCGGCGCCAGCGTCCCGAGCCGGAAATAGAAGCCCGGCACCTCGTTGGCGAAGTAGGCGAAGTCCTCGCCTCCCATGGTCGGCGGCGAGGCGATCACGTTGCCCTCGCCCACCGCCCGCGCCAGCACCGGCCGCGCCCAGGCGGCGAGCTCCGGGTCGTTGACCGTCGCCGGCGCGTTCTGCCGGTAGTCCAGCTCGTAGGAGCCGCCGAAGGCGCGGGCGACGCCGTCGAGGATCTCGCGCATCCGCCGCTCGACGTCGGCGCGCACCCCCTCCTTGTACGTGCGCACCGTGCCCTCGAGGTGGACCTCGCCGGGGATGATGTTGAAGCGCTCGCCGCCGCGGATGATGCCCACCGTCACCACGCTCGGCTCGAGCGCCGGCAGGGTGCGCGAGCGGATGGTCTGGAAGGCGGTCACCGCCTGCGCCGCCATGACGATCGGGTCGATCCCGAGGTGCGGGTAGGCGCCGTGCGACTGCTTGCCGCGGACGATGATCAGGAAGTGGTCGACCGCGGCGTAGGTCGGGCCGGAGGTCCAGCCCACCTGGCCGACGCTGGCCTGGCCGGGGACGCCGTCGGCCAGCTCGGGGAAGGAGTGGAGGGCGAAGATCGCCTCCGGCTTGGGGTCGGCGAGCGCGCCCTCGCGCAGCATGCGCAACGCTCCGGTCACCTCGCCCGGCGGCGGTCCCTCCTCGGCCGGTTGGAAGAGGAACTTGACGGTGCCGGGGAGGCGGTCGCGCACCGCGGCGAGGGCCGAGGCGACGCCCAGCCCGACCGCAGTGTGCACGTCGTGGCCGCAGGCGTGGGCGATCGGCACCTCCGCGCCCGCCCAGGTGCCGCGCTTGGTCGAGCGGTAGGGGAGATCGGTCTGCTCGGCGACCGGCAGGGCGTCCATGTCGGCGCGGACCGCGACGACCGGTCCGGGGAGGCCGCCGCGCAGGATGCCGACGACCCCGGTGTGGGCGACGCCGGTTCGCACTTCGAGCCCGAGCCCGCGCAGGTGCTCGGCCACGAGTTGCGCCGTCGCCGTCTCCTGGTAGCCCAGCTCCGGGTTCTGGTGGATCCGGTGGCGGTGCTCGAGCGCTTGCGGCGTCGCCGCGGCGGCGGCCCGGTCGAGGGCGGCGAGGAGAGTGTCGTCCGCCGCAACGGGGGAGGCGAGCACTGCCAGAACGAGCAGGAGCTTGGGTCGCATGGGTCCTCCGGCGGGCCCGCGGAGTCTACACCGGCGGGTAGAGCTGTCCGCCGTGAACATCGCGCAGCGCAAGGTGTCTGGAGTGCCGGGCGCCGCGGGCTGGTATCCTGTTTCGGCGATGGACAGACGCAGTGCGCTGGCGCTCGTCGGGCTCCTCCTGGGCACGCCGGCGGCGGAAGCCGCAGGGCGACAGTACCTGGTGGGCTACGCCGGGCCGCCGGGCGCGGGCGAGCGCGCCTGGATCGAGGCGCGGCGGGGCACGGTGGTGCGCGCCTTGCCGCGCGCCGGGGCGCTCGCCGTGCGCCTCGAGCCCAGCGAGCTGCCGGCGCTCCGTGCTCGGCCGGGGGTGCTCTACGTCGAGGAGGACGCCCTGCGCTGGCCGCTCGACCTGGCGGCGCGCCAGCTCGTTCCTGCCCTCGCCAACGGCCTCTACGGGCTGGTAAGGACGCGGATGACCGACGTCCAGCGGCGCGGCATCAGCGGCGACGGCGTCGTCGTCGGCGTCGCCGACAGCGCACTCGACTGCGGCCATCCCGACATCGCGCCGCGCCTCGTCGCCGTCCACGATCTGCTGGGCGCCGACGCCGCCTGCGCGGTGGACGACGCGGCGACCCACGGCACCCACGTCGCCGGCATCGTCCTCGCCGCCAACAACCGCGTCGGCGTCGTTGGCGGCGCCCCCGGCGCGGCGCTCGCCCACGCCCGCGTCTGCGACGGCGGCTGCCGCACCTCGGCGATCATCGCCGGCGTGAGCTGGCTGGCGGACGTCGTCGGCGCCCGCATCGTCAACCTCAGCCTGGGCGGCGACCAGTTCCTGGAGACCGAGGCGCTCTTCTACCGGCGGCTGCGCGACCAGGGCGTCCTGGTCGTCGCCGCGGCCGGCAACGAGGCGGAGAAGCCGGTCAGCTTTCCCGCCGGCTACGAGGGGGTCGTCGCGGTCGGCGCGACCGGACCCGACGACGGCCTGGCGGCCTTCTCGAGCCGCGGCACCGACCTCGATCTCGTCGCCCCGGGGGTGGGCGTCCTCTCGGCGGTGCCGCGCGGCACCGGTCAGGACAGCGCCGTCGAGCAGCTCCTGCGGCGCCGCCGGATCGCGCTGCCGGCGGTCGGCCTCGTCTTCGCCGGCCAGGCCGAGGCGCTGCGCGGGCGGCTGGTCGCCTGCGGTCTCGGCCGGCCGGAGGAGTTCTCGCGCGCGGTGCGCGGCCAGATCGCGCTCATCCAGCGCGGCGAGCTCCTCTTCTCCGAGAAGGTCTTCAACGCCATGGCCGCCGGGGCGGCCGGGGTGGTCATCGTCAACCACGAGCCGGGGCCGCTCCACGGCACCCTGCGCGAAGCGCGGGCGCCGGACGGGCGGCCGTGGATTCCGGCGGTCGGCGTCGCCGACCTCGACGGCGAGCGGCTGCGCCGCGAGAGCCTCGGCCGCGCCGTCCTGCTGCGCCTGCGGCGGTCGGACTGGGACAGCCTGAGCGGCACCTCGATGGCCGCGCCGCACGTCAGCGCCGCGCTCGCCCTCCTCTGGTCGACGGACCCGGCGGCCTCGGCCGACGAGGTCGAGGCCCGCCTCTTCGCCAGCAGCACCGACCTCGGACCTCGCGGGTGGGATTCGAGCTTCGGGCACGGCCGCCTCGACGCCTTCGAGGCCATCTTCCCGTCGCGGTGAACATCGCGCTCAGCCGCTTCCGGGCGCGCTCAGCCGAGCGGCGTCGCGTACGCGGCGGCCGCCGATGGACAGACGCAGATCGAGAGACCCGGGCCACGGTCGACGATCAGCAAGCAGCCGCGCGCCTGCCAAACGCCAGCGCGCTCGGTGTCGAGAAGCAGAACGAGGCAGTCGGGGGCGGCGGGCGCGGTGCGGGCGGCGCCCCGGACGTGGGGGAGAGCCGCATACCCCGAGGCTTCGGGGAAGCGCTTGCCGAGCTCGACCAGATACCAGGGAATGAGCCATGGCGCCTCGGGGTGCCCGGTCAGCCCATCGGAATGCAGCTCGGGCCGCCGGCAGCCGCGGACTTGCAGGTGGGCCACGACCGGCTCGATCAGCGCTAGCGGCCGATCGCGCGGCATCGAGAACATGTAGGCGTGGATCAGCCGCTGGCCGGCCGGAGCGATCGGCACGACCGCTGCCAGGCGTACCGGCGCCGGGAGCGCCTGGCCGGCCGCAGGGAATCGCGGATGGCCGGCGACCAGCGCGAAGTCCTGCGCGACCGCGAGCGCCAGCGCCGCCCCGACCGTCACCAGCGCGGCGGCCGAGGGGCGCGCCGGGGCGGCTCGCCGTGAGGTGAACGCGCCGGCGATCGCCGCGGCGCCGGCCAAGCCCACCGCGTGAGACCAGACCAGGAGATAGCGCAGCAACGGGCCGCGGATGCTCCAGGCGCTCACCCAAACGGTCAGCATCGCCGCCGCGCAGAGGCCGCAGAGCGCCGCGATGAACCGCCGGCCTCGGCGGCGCGCGATGAACCAGCCGGCGGTGAGCGCGACGAGCTGGATCGCGTAAGCGGCGACCGCGGCCACCGTGCTGCTCCCCCCCGCAGCGTCCGCCGGGGCGGAGCTGTCCGCCAGCACCCATGAGGGGACGGTGACGCCGCCGGTGGCCGCCCAAACCAGGGCGGTCCACAGGCTGTGCTCGCGCGGGACGGTGAAGAACTCGGCGAGCCGGCGCAGGTTGCCGGGTGAGTGGACGACCTGTTCGAGGAGGGGAGGGATCCAGACCGCGAACGACGCCGCCCACACCAGTGCTGCGACCAGGCGCCGGGGGCGTGGCTCCGCCTCAGCGCCATCTCTGGCCGGCGTCGCCATCGCGATCGTCACGGCCGCGATCGCCACGGTCACCGGCACCAGCGCGACGTGACTCTGGACGATCAGGCTGGCGACGAGCAGCGCCCACGGTATGCAGCTCCGGCTGCCGGAGCCGATCGCGGCGGCGAGGAGCAGGAGCACGACGAGGAGGAGCACCGGGATGAGGGGGGGCCAAGGATTGAACAGCGAGTACGGGTGCAGCCAGAGCGCCCAGCAGCAGAGTCCGGCGACCCAAGTCCACAGCGCCGGGCGCGACTCTGCACGGTGTGCCAGCAGCGCGGTCGCGGCCACCGCAGCGAGCGCGTTGAGGGCGAGAGTGGCGAGGGCGACTGCGGAGTAGGTCCGTCCCAGCAGGACGTAGGGCACCGCGGCGAGGTAGAAGAAGGCGGGCCCGGGATGGAACCAGCCGAATCGCGAGAAGAGGCCCAGGAGCTGGCGTCCACGGCTGGCTTCCAGGACCCCCAGCTCCATGAGCGCCTGGTCTCCCACCGACGGCCATCGCCAGAGGCCGGTGGCCAACTGGATCCAGACCAGGGCCGCGATCGGCAGGAGGAACGCCAGCCAGCCCGCCAAGACCCCGCGGCGCGGGCGGGTCCCGGCGGGGGGAATTAGCATGGCGGGGCATCCTATTTCAGACGACCGACCCGGAACTCCTCCCACGCCGCCCTGAGTGGACTTGAGACAGAGATACGCTAGGAGGGGGTGTCGAATTGAATATCGCGCAGCGCAAAGTCTTGGTGCTCGGGGGCTACGGCCTCGTCGGCACCGCCGTTTGCCGCGAGATCCTGACGCGCGGCCCGCGCGAGATCCAGATCCACAGCCTGCGTCCGGAGGAGTCGGAAGCGGCGCGGAGCGAGCTGGCGCGCGAGGCGGGGGAGACTCTGCTCTCCGTCTCCGCTGGCGACATCTTCGGCCTCGTCGAGCCCGGTGGCCGCCGCGAGCAGATCGCCGCGCAGCTCGCGCCGCTGGCCGACGCCGACCTCCCCTCCTTCCTCCTCTACCGCCTGCTCGCCGAATCGCGCCCCGAGATCGTCGTCGACTGCGTGAACACCGCGACCGGCATCGCTTACCGCGACATCTTCCGGAAAGCCGAAGCGCTGTCGCGGGAGCTGGCGGAAGGCAGTGTCTCGGAGGGAGGGGTCGAGGACCTCCTCGAGGCGCTGTACATGCCGCGCCTCATCCGCCACATCCAGGTCATGTACCGCGGCATGGCCGACGCCGGCACCCGGGTCTACGTCAAGGTCGGCACCAGCGGCACCGGCGGTATGGGGCTCAACACCCCCTACACCCACGCGGAGGAGCGGCCGAGCCGGGTGCTGCTCGCGAAGAGCGCGCTCGCCGGCGCCCACTCGATGCTGCTGTTCCTCATGGCGCGCACGCCGGGCGCGCCGGTCACCCGAGAGATCAAGCCGGCGGCCGCCATCGCCTGGAAGCGGATCGGCTACGGCCCCATCCGGCGCGGGCGGGAGACGATCCGCCTGGTCGACGCGCGGCCGCAGCCGCTGCCGGAGCGCTTCTCGACCTGCGACCCGCTGGCGGCGGCGGTGCGCGAGGAGCCGCTCGAGAGCGTCTTCATCGACGTCGGCGAGAACGGCCTCTTCAGCCGCGAGGAGTTTTCGACCCTGACCACCGCCGGCCAGATGGAGTTCGTGACCCCGGAGGAGATCGCCGGCTACCTGGTCTTCGAGATCGAGGGGCGGAACACCGGCCACGACATCATCAACGCCCTCGACAGCGCGGTGCTCGGGCCGACCTACCGCGCCGGCCTGCTGCGCGACCGGGCGCTCGAGCGCATGGTCGAGCTCGAGCGCCAGCACGGCGTCCACAGCGTCGCCTTCGAGATGCTGGGGCCGCCGCGGCTGACCAAGCTCCTCTTGGAGGCCCACCTGCTGCGCCTGGCCTTCCCCTCGCTGCGCGCGGTGCGCGAAGCCTCGCCCGAGGCGGTGCGCGACCGGCTCGACCGGCTGGTGCGCGCGGAGCGGGAGGAGGCCAACCGGGTGGTGGCGGTGGGGGTCCCGATCCTTCTCGACTCGGGGGAGCTGATCCGCGGTCCCGAGGTCCTCGTGCCGGGCGAGGCGGTCGCGGTGGAGGTCACGCCGGAGCGGTTGGAGGCGTGGGTCAGGGACGGTTGGGTGGACCTGCGCCTCGCCAACTGCGCCGCCTGGATCGAGCGCTGCCGGCGGATCCACGCCGAGGTCGAGGCGATCCCCGAGGGCGACACCTCGAGCCGCTACGTCCGCGACCGCCGCTTCTGGAACGAGGACGACCGCCTCGAGCCCGGCAAGCTCGTTGGGTGGCTGCTCGCGGTCGAGGAGGCGGGGCTGCGGCTCAAGTGAGCGGGGGATTTGCCTTTTTGCATGCGTTGAGGTATCCTCTGCCAAATCGTGCGTGCGGTTTACGTGCGAGGGTTCCGACGGCAACTGAGAGGCTGGCGTCCGACGCCGGCCTTTTTTGTTGGCCCGGGACCAAGCGGCGACGGCGGGTGCCGTTCGCCGCTGCAGCAAGGCCCATCGTGAGGGCTCGATCACGAACGACAAGGGGCCGGGCCGCGGCTCGGTCCCGCAATTAAGGACCAAGGTGAGTTATGCGTACGACCGGCAGAGTGAAGTGGTTCAACGACACGAAGGGGTTCGGCTTCATCACCCCCGAGAACGGCCAGAAGGACTGCTTCGTCCATCATTCGGCCATCAAGGCCGAGGGGTTCAAGAGCCTCGCTGAGGGTGACCGCGTGGAGTTCGACGTCGTCGAGGGCCAGAAGGGCCCCGCGGCCGAGAACGTGGTCAAGCTCGACTGAGCGCCCACTCGAGGGCGTTAGCTCTCGGAGGCCGGTTCGCCGCGAGGCGGGCCGGCCTTTTTCGTTTTGCGCTCAGCGCCGCGCCAGGAGGGCGCGGAGGGTGCGGAGGGAGGGCGAAGTCCGCCGCCGGCAGCGCCTGGCTCAGCGCGTCGAGCTCGGGGAGCGCCGCGACGCAGGGCTGCACCAGATTCCCCAGAAGTCGAGCAGCACGACCTTCCCCCTGAGCTGCGCCAGCGAGACCGGCGCCGCCGGGTTGTGGCAGCCG
>DASWHY010000068.1:0-1779 GCA_036397955.1 Thermoanaerobaculia bacterium
GCTGCCGTCGAACCTCGTGCTGGAGGCCGGTGCACGGTCCCAAGAAGAGCTCATCGGCTCGATGGAGCGCGGCCTCCTCGTGACCGACCTGTGGTACACGCGCATCCTCGACCCGCGGACGCAGGTCGTAACCGGCCTGACGCGCAACGGGGTGTGGCTCGTCGAGAACGGCCGGATCTCCAGGCCGGTGAGCAACCTGCGCTTCACGCAGTCCTACGTTGAGGGTTTGGCTCCGGGCGCCGTGCGCGGCGTGGGCTCGGACCTCACCCTCACGACCGGGCCCTTCGGCGGCGAAGCGTGGGCCGTTCCCTCGCTCCACCTCGCCTCGTGGAACTTCACCGGCGGCGCGAAGGGGTAGCCGCCGCGTCTAGCTGCTCCCCGGCTTGCGCAGCGCGATGCCCGCGGCGCACAGCTCGCATTCGTCGGGCTCGCACGACGGAATGCTGAGATTGCCCAGGGCGTGAAGCGGCAGGCCCAGGTCGAAGAGGCTGCCGGAGCGATCGACGATGACGGCGGCGGCCACCGGCTCCGCCCCCGCCGCGCGGACCGCCTCGACCGTCTCGAGGAGCGAGGTGCCGGTGGTCAGGATGTCGTCCACGATCGCCACTCGCTCGTCCGGCGCCACGCGCCAGCCGCGGCGCAGGGCGCGGCCGCCCGTGTCGAGGGACTCGGCGAAGGCCGCGCGCACCGAGCCGCCCAGCTGGCGAGCGGTCTCGAACGAGAGCAGCACGCCACCGGTGGTGGGCCCGACCACGAGGGTGGGTGAGTAGGGCCCGAGCGCCACGGCCAGGCGGCGACAGATCTCGACGCCGAAGCGCGGGTGCTGGAGGACCAGGAACTTCTCCAGGTAGCGGCCGGCGTGGCGGCCGCTCTTCAGGGCGAAATGGCCGTCGAGCATCGCGCCGGCCTCGGTGAACAGCTCCTCGACGCTCGCCGAGGCGAGCGCCTCATCGGTCATTCGTAGACCGCGGAGAAGTCGACCGCCGGATAGCGCTCCGTGAGGGCCTCGGTCACCCAGTGCAGCACGTCGGCGGGGTCGTAGAAGGCGGCGATCGTCTTGCCCTCTGTCACCGACAGGCCCTCCCGACGTGCCTCGACGCCGGTGAGCACGTCATGCGGCCGGTCGGAGAGGTCGAGGCTTGTCTCGAACCGGCCATCCGCACGCAGGATTAGCATGTCCTCGGGCTCATCGAGCAGCACCAGGTCGCCCGTGCGCCGCAGGACCTCCTCCGCGTTGGCGGCGAACTCGCGCAGGATCTGGGACTGGGCGGTGGCCAGCTGCGTCCGGTAGGCATCGGCCAGCTGCCAGAGCCGCTGTGCCGCCAGCGTCTCCTGCTGGTTGGGAGGCAGGTCCGCTTGCCAGTCGTCCCCGACCGGCTCGACGAGCTCCTCCTCGCGCGCGAGCTCATCGGCGGCGACGAGGTGGCTGGGGGCATCCCGAGCCGCCTCGAACAGCCAGGCGAAGATGTCGGCCGGGTTGTAGAGCTCGACGACCTCGCTCACCGTGTCGACCACCTGCTCCTCGTCGTACCACTCGTGGTCGGCCGGATCCTGGTACGTGAGGCGGGTCGTCCACGTCTCGTCGACGGGGTGGTAGAGCAGGTAGTCCTGCTCGTTGTCGACCAGCTTGATCGGCCCGATCTCGCGCAGCCGCTCGCGATTCTGGTCCAGGAACCGGCGCAGCTGCTCGGTGGCCTCGTACAGGAAGTCGCGGCGCTCGAGCTCCGCCTCGCCCGCCAGCTCGCGCAGCGCCGCCAGCCGCGGCGAGGACTTCGAGGG
>DASWHY010000069.1:0-9104 GCA_036397955.1 Thermoanaerobaculia bacterium
GCGAGCCGCGACTGGGAGGCCGAGGTGCGCCTGCACTAGAAGGACCTCCACTCGTCAGCCTCCACCCTCTTGCAATGTCATCCTGAGCGAAGCGAAGGATCTGGGCAGGGGGGAGCTTGGTTAGGCCGTCATTTCTCCGTCTTCGTACCAGTGATCGACGAGAAGCAGATCAAGGGATGGACGCGGGCGCGAAAGATCGCGCTCATCGAGTCGGCGAATCCGGAGTGGGACGACCTCAGCAGCCGGCTGTGAACGAGGTCGCTTCCCCCGCCCAGATCCTTCGCTTCGCTCAGGATGACATTCGAGAGGTTCGTCTACGTTCGAGAGTGCTCGCCTGCGGCCCACCGGAGAGGCGTTCAGCGGTAATGCGTGATCTCCAGCGGGTTGCCGTCGGGGTCCTGGAAGTAGATCGACTCGGCGATGTCGTGATCGATGGGGCCGCGGAAGCTGATGCCGAGGGAACGCAGATGCTCTTGGGCGGCGGCGAAGCCGGGGGCGTCGGTGCGCCAGGCGACGCGGTGCCAGTGCGGGGCGTCGCCGGCCGCGGGCCTGCCCTCGCCCGCCTGGAAGAGCGCGAGCGCCGGGCCGCCGGCGCCGCCGATCATCACCGGCTCGGGGTCCCAGCGGTGGCGCTCGGCGAGGCCCAGCACTTCGCCGTACCAGCGCTGCGCGGCGGCGAGGTCGCGGACCAGGACTTCGACGTGGTCGATCTGGGTGACGGAGAAGGGCATGCGGACGGGGCCTCCCGGACGGAGGCCCCATCCTAGCGCGGAGGGCCTACCCGGCCGGCGCTTCGGCGAAGAACTTGAGCGCCTCCTTGAGGGCGTTCCAGCGGGCGAGCTGCTGCGGCGTGAGGATCGCCGAGAAGGCCTCGTCGAAGTCCTCGAGCGCGGCGCGGATCTGCTCGCGCCCCTCGTAGAGGTCGATCTGGATCTGTCCGATGGCGCAGGCGTCCGGGCTCGCCGCCTCCAGCGCCTCGTGCAGGTCCGCGTAGAGCGCGCGCTGCTGCTCGCGCAGCGGCTTGAGCGTCGCCTGCAGCTGCTCGTAGAGCTGCCTGAAGGTGGTGAACTGGGCCGGCGTGAGCTTGAGGTACCTGGCGAGCTGGCGCGGGTTGCGGAAGAGCTGCTCGGGGTCCGGGCGGGCGGCGGCGGTCGTCTGGGCGACCGTCGGCAGAGCGAGCGCGGCGAACAGGAGCAGGGCGAAGGACGCGGTCTTGGCGGCTCGGGTCATGGATCGTCTCCTTGTGCGTCTGCGGACTTGCAACACGCGGGCGAAGCCGATCCTACGCCCTAAAGGCGCGAAAGCTTTCGCGCCGGGCTCCGATCGGGCGGGAGCGCTGTGATACCTTTCCCCGCGCACGCCGCCCCGCCGCGGGGGCCTCCGACGTGACCGTCTCCGAGCTCAAGCGCACGCCCCTGCACGCATGCCACCGCGAGGCGGGAGCCCGCCTGGTGGAGTTCGCCGGCTGGGAGATGCCGGTGCAGTACGCCGGGGTCATCGAGGAGCACCGCGCGGTGCGCCGGGCCGCCGGCCTCTTCGACGTCTCGCACATGGGGGAGATCGCGGTGCGCGGCGCCGGCGCCGAGGCCCTCCTCCAGCGCCTCACCCCCAACGACGTCGCCAAGCTCGCCCCCGGCCGCGCCCACTACAGCGGCCTCTTGACCGAGCGCGGCACCTACCTCGACGACGTCCTGATCTACCGCCTGGGGAGCGACGAGTTCCTGGTCGTCGTCAACGCCTCGAATGCCGCCAAGGACCTCGATTGGATGCTGGCCAACGCCGGCGGCGCCGAGGCCGAGGTCGTGGACACCTCCGACCGTTACGCCCTCCTCGCCCTCCAGGGGCCGCGCGCGCTCGAGATCCTGGCGCCGCTCGCCACCCCCGACGTCGCGCCGCTGCGCTACTACGGCTTCGCGCGCGGCGAGGTGGCCGGGCGGCCGGCGCTCGTCTCGCGCACCGGCTACACCGGCGAGGACGGCTTCGAGCTCTACCTGGCGCCGGAGGACGCGCCGGCGGTCTGGCAGCGGTTGCTGGAGACCGGGCGTGACAAGGGCCTGGTGCCCGCCGGCCTCGGCGCGCGCGACACGCTGCGCCTAGAGGCCGGTATGGCGCTCTACGGCCACGAGATCGACGACACGACGACGCCGTTCGAGGCCGGCCTCGACTGGGTGGTGAAGCTCGACAAGGGGGAGTTCCTCGGGCGCGCGGCGCTGGCGGCGCAGCGGCGCGAGGGAATGCGCCGGAAACTGGTGGGGTTCGAGATCGAAGGCCGGGGCATCGCGCGCCAGGGGCACGCGGTGCTCGACGGCTCCGGGCCGGCCGGCAGCGTCACCAGCGGCACCTGGAGCCCCACCTTCGAGAAGGCCCTGGGGATGGCCTACGTGCCGGTGGGGCTGGCCGCGCCCGGCTCCCGGCTGGCGATCGACGTGCGCGGCCGGGCGCTGCCGGCGACGGTCGTGGACCTGCCGTTCTACCGGAGCCCGCGCTGACGCGGCGGCCGGGCGTGGCGAGCGAGGACTTCGGAGGGAGGAGCGGAACCGGCATGTATCCGACCGAGTATCTCTATTCGCGGGAGCACGAGTGGGTGCGGGTCGAGGAGGATGTCTGCGTGCTCGGCATCACCGAGTTCGCGCAGCAGGAGCTGGGCGAGGTGGTCTTCGTCGACCTGCCGGAGGTGGGGCAGGTCTTCGACAGCAACGACGAGGTGGGGACGATCGAGTCGGTGAAGGCGGTGGCTGAGCTCTACACGCCGGTGGCGGGGGAGGTGGTGGAGGTCAACGGCGCGGTCGAGGACGACCCGGAGCTGCTCAACGAGGACCCCCACGGCGAGGGCTGGCTGCTCAAGATCCGCTTCTCCTCGGCCGACGACCTGAAGAGCCTGATGACCGCCGAGCAGTACGAGGAGTACGCCCGGAGCGGCGAGGCGTGAGCCGGCCGCAGGTCGCCGAGGAGCCTGTCGCGTCCGCGACGACCGCGCCCGGCGCCGCGGCGCTCCTGGCGCCCACCGACACCTTCCCCCGCCGCCACATCGGCCCGAGCGAAGAGGAGCTGGCGGCGATGCTCGCCCGCCTCGGCGTCGACTCGCTCGACGCGCTGGTCGCCGAGACGGTGCCGGACGCGATCCGCCTGCGCGCGCCGCTCGCGCTGACGCCCGTTCCCGGCGCTCCCGCGGATCGGCCGCCCGGCGAGCGGGAGCTGCTGGCGCTCCTCGCCGGCATGGCGCGCCAGAACCGCGTCGTCCGCTCCTTCCTCGGCATGGGCTACCACGACTGCGTGACGCCCGGGGTGATCCAGCGCAACGTCCTCGAGAACCCCGGCTGGTACACCCAATACACCCCTTATCAGTCCGAGATCTCGCAGGGGCGGCTCGAGGCGCTGCTCAACTTCCAGACCATGGTCGCGGACCTCACCGGCCTGCCGGTCGCCAACGCCTCGCTCCTCGACGAGGCGACGGCGGCGGCGGAGGCGATGCATCTCTGCCGCGCCGCCGCGAAGGCGCCGGGGGACGTCTTCTGGGTCGCCGCCGACTGCCACCCGCAGACGATCGCGGTGGTGCGCACCCGCGCCGAAGCGGTGGGCATCGAGGTGCGGGTGGGGGAGCCGGCCGCCGCCGACCTCGACGGTGCCTTCGGCGTCCTCGTCCAGTACCCGGCGACCGACGGGCGCATCGCCGACTACGCCCCGCTCGCCGCGCGGGCGCGCGCCGCCGGCGCGCTCTTCGTCACGGCGGCCGACCTCCTGGCGCTGGCGCTCCTGCGCCCGCCCGGCGAGCTCGGCGCCGACGTGGCGGTGGGCAGCGCCCAGCGCTTCGGCGTGCCGCTCGGCTACGGCGGCCCGCACGCCGCCTACCTGGCGACGCGCGAGGAGCTCAAGCGCCTGATCCCGGGGCGGATCATCGGCGTCTCGCGCGACCGCACCGGCAAGACCGCCTACCGCATGGCGATGCAGACGCGCGAGCAGCACATCCGGCGCGAGAAGGCGACGAGCAACATCTGCACGGCGCAGGTGCTGCTGGCGGTGATGGCCGGCTTCTACGCCGTCTACCACGGCCCCGACGGCCTGCGCGCCATCGCCCGCCGCGTCCACGCGCTGGCGGCGGCCCTCGCCGAGGGGCTCCGCCGGCAAGGCTACGCGCTCCCCGCCGAGCCCTTCTTCGACACCCTGCGGGTGGGCACGCCGCGGCGCCCGGCGGCCGAGATCGTGGCGGCGGCGCGGGCGCGGGGCATGAACCTGCGGCTCCTGGCGGACGACGCCGTTGGGGTCGCGGTGGACGAGGCGACGACCGACGAAGACCTGCGCAACCTCCTCGCGGTCTTCGCCGGCGAGGAGCCGCGCCTCGGCGTGGGCATGGACCCGAACGGCCTGGCGGCGGCGGCGCCCCTCGACTTCCCGGCGCCGCACGCGCGCACCTCCGACGTCCTCACCCACCCGGTCTTCCACCGCTACCACACCGAGCACGAGATGCTGCGCTACATCAAGCGCCTGGAGGGGCGCGACCTGTCGCTCGCGCACTCGATGATCCCGCTCGGCTCGTGCACCATGAAGCTCAACGCCACGAGCGAGATGGTGCCGCTCTCCTGGCCGGAGTGGAACGCCCTCCACCCCTTCGCGCCGGTCGAGCAGGCGGCCGGCTACGCCGAGCTCTTCACCGCGCTCGAACGGTGGCTGTGCGAGATCACCGGCTTCGCGGCCTGCTCACTGCAGCCGAACGCCGGCGCGCAGGGGGAATTCGCGGGGCTGCTCGTCGTTCGCGCTTACCACCAAGATCGCGGCGAGGCGCAGCGCGACGTCTGCCTGATCCCGGTCTCGGCGCACGGCACCAACCCGGCCTCGGCGGTGATGGCCGGCATGAAGGTCGTGCCGGTCGCCTGCGACGGGCAGGGCAACGTCGAGCTCGCCGACCTGGAGGCCAAGGCGGCGCAGCACGCCGAGCGGCTCGCGGCGCTGATGGTCACCTACCCCTCGACCCACGGCGTCTTCGAGGAAGGGATCCGCGAGGTCTGCGCCATCGTCCATCGCCACGGCGGCCAGGTCTACATGGACGGCGCCAACATGAACGCGCAGGTCGGGCTCTGCCGGCCGGCCGACTACGGCGCCGACGTCTGCCACCTGAACCTGCACAAGACCTTCTGCATCCCGCACGGCGGCGGCGGCCCGGGGATGGGGCCGATCTGCGTCGCGCCGCACCTGGCGCCCTTCCTCCCCGGGCATCCGCTGGTGAAGGCCAGCGAGCAGGCCATCGGTCCGGTCGCCGCGGCGCCCTGGGGGAGCGCTTCGATCCTCACCATCTCCTGGGCCTACATCGCGCTGATGGGCGCCGCGGGGCTGACGCGGGCGACCGAGGTGGCGATCCTCAACGCCAACTACATGGCGGTGCGCCTGGGGGAGCACTACCCGCTTCTCTACGCCGGCCGCCGCGGGCGGGTGGCGCACGAGTTCATCCTCGACCTACGGCCGTTCAAGGCGAGCGCCGGCGTCGAGGCGGAGGACGTCGCCAAGCGCCTCATGGACTTCGGCTTCCACGCCCCGACGATGTCCTTCCCGGTGGCCGGGACGCTGATGATCGAGCCGACGGAGAGCGAGTCCAAGGACGAGCTGGACCGCTTCTGCGACGCGCTCGTCGCCATCCGCGACGAGATCCGCGACGTCGAGGAGGGGCGCGCCGACCGCGCCGACAACCCGCTCAAGAACGCCCCGCACACCGCCGAGGCGGCGCTGGCCGGCGACTGGCCGCACGGCTACAGCCGCGAGCAGGCGGTCTTCCCGCTGCCCTGGGTGCGCGAGCGGAAGTTCTGGCCGTCGGTCTCGCGGGTGGACAACGTCTGGGGGGACCGCAACCTGATGTGCAGCTGCCCGCCGGTCGAGAGCTATGGCTGACGGCGAGCACCCGCGGCTCCTGGGGCGGCCGGGGATCGTCCTCCTCGCCCTCTTCCTCGCCTGCTGGGTCGTCCAGGTCCTGGCGCTGGGCGGCCTGGTGCCGCTCGCCGGGAGGCTGCCGCTCTCGCTCTACGGCCTCTACGGCCTGGCCGCGTCCCTCGGCTGGACCGCCGGCCTCTTCTACGTGCAGCGGGCGCGCGTCTTCCCGCCGCCGCTCCGCCGCCGGCTCGCGCTGATCTACTTCTCGGCCCCGCTCGCGCTCCCTTTCCTCCTCCGCGCCATGGCGCCGATCGCCGAGCAGCGCGCGGCCCCCTTCGTGCCCCTCTATGCCGTCGGGGTCTACGCCATCTTCTTCCTCGTCCCGGTCACCATGCGTATCCCCTTCCGCGCCGGCCGGGGCTGACCGGCCGCCCGCAAGCCGCGTGCTAGCATCGATTTCGATGCTGGACGCCGCCCTTTCCGCGCACTTCGAGACGCTGGTTTCCGACCTCGCGGAGCGGGGGTCGGTGCTGGTCGCCTACTCGGGTGGAGTGGACTCCGGGCTGGTGGCGGCGCTCGCCCACCGCGCGGTCGGCGCGCGGGCGCTGGCGGTGACCGCGGCGGCGGAGACGCTGGCCGGCGCCGAGCTCGACCACGCCCGCCGGCTCGCCGCCGAGATCGGCATCCGCCACGAGACGGTCACCTACAGCGAGCTCGCCGACCCCGAGTTCGCCGCCAACCCCGCCTACCGCTGCTACGTCTGCCAGGGGCTGCGCATGGGGACGCTGGTGACGCTCGCCCGCGAGCGCGGCTACGCCGTCGTCTGCGACGGCACCAACGCCTCCGACCCCGGCCCCGACCGCCCCGGCCTGCGCGCCGTCCGCGAGCGGGGGGTGTACTCGCCGCTCCTCGCCCACGGGATCGACAAGCCGGCCGCCCGCGCCCTCGCCCGCGCCCTCGGCCTCTCGGTCTGGGACCGCCCGGCCAACGCCTGCCTCTCCTCGCGCATCCCGCACGGCCAGCCGGTGACCCTCGGCAAGCTGCGCCGCGTCGAGGCCGCCGAGGATCTCCTCGCCGGCCAGGGGTTCCGCCTGGTGCGCGTGCGCCACGAGGAGCGGGCGGCGCGCGTCGAGGTCGACCCCGAGGAGGTGGCGCGCCTCGCCGCGCTCTGGCCGGCGCTCGAGCCCCGCCTCCGCTCGCTCGGTTTCGAGCGCGCCGCCTACGACCCGCGCGGCTACCGGCGCGGCGGCGCCGACCTCCCGCTTTGAGGCCCGAGGCGCTGCGCGAGCTGCTGGCGCGCGTCGCCGCCGGCGAGCTGACCCCCGACGCCGCCCTCGCCGCCCTCGCCGAGCTCCCCTACGCCGACCTCGGGATCGCCAAGCCGGACCTCCACCGCGAGCTGCGTTCCGGGCTGCCGGAGACGATCTTCGGGGAGGGCAAGCGGAGCGAGGACCTGCTGGCGATCGCCGAGCGCCTGCTCGCCGCGAACGGGCGGGTGCTGCTGACCCGGGTCGATCCCGCCGCCGCGGCCGCCCTGCGCGCGCGATTGCCCGACGCCGTCTCCTACGAGCGCGCCCGCGTCGTGACCTGCGGTCCGCCGCACGCGGCTTCCGGAGCGCGGGCGGCGGTGCTCGCGGCCGGCACCGCCGACCTCGCCGTCGCGGAAGAGGCGGCGGCCTGCCTGGCCTGGTTCGGCCACGCGGTCGAGCGCCACTACGACGTCGGCGTCGCCGGCCTCCATCGGCTGCTCGACGCCCTGCCGGCGCTGCGGCAGGCGAGGGTGATCGTCGCGGTGGCGGGGATGGACGGCGTGCTGCCCGCGGTCGTCGCGGGTCTCGTCGCGGCGCCGGTCGTCGCCGTGCCGACGAGCGTCGGCTACGGCGCCAGCTTCGGCGGCCTCGCCGCGCTCCTCACCATGCTCAACGCCTGCGCGCCGGGGATCGGCGTCGTCAACATCGACAACGGCTACGGCGCCGCCGTCCTCGCTCACCGCATCCTGCGCTCCGCCAGCATCGCGTCGCCGTAGGAGTAGAAGCGGTAGCCGGCGGTGACCGCCTCGGCGTAGGCGGCGAGGACCCGCTCGCGGCCGGCGAAGGCGGCGACCAGCATGAGCAGCGTCGAGCGCGGCAGGTGGAAGTTGGTGAGGAGGACGTCCACGGCGCGGAAGCGGAAGCCGGGGGTGATGAAGAGCTCGGTGGCGCCGGCGCCGGGGGCGACCTCGCCGCTCGCCGCGGCCGCCGTCTCGAGCGCCCGCACGACCGTCGTTCCCACCGCCACCACCCGCCGCCCCTCCGCACGCGCCCGCCGCACCGCCGCCGCGGCGCCCTCACCGATCTCGTAGCGCTCGCGCTCCATCCGGTGCTCGTCCGGCCGCTCGGCCACGACCGGCTTGAAGGTGCCGGGGCCGACGTGCAGCGTGATCTCCGTCCGCTCGATGCCCGCCGCGGCGAGCGCCGCCAGCAGCTCCTCGGAGAGGTGGAGCCCCGCGGTCGGCGCCGCCACCGCGCCCGGCCGGCGGGCGTAGACCGTCTGGTAGCGCTCGCGGTCCGCGGCCTCGTCGGCGCGCCGGATGTAGGGGGGAAGCGGCACGTGCCCCAGCCGCTCGAGGTGCGGCTCGATCGGCTCGGAGAAGCGGAGCCGCCGCCGTCCCGCGCCGCCGCGGCCGACGACCTCGGCGGTGAGCCCGGGCGCGAGCTCGAGCACCGTCCCCTCCCGCGCCTTCGCCGCCGGCCGCGCCAACGCCTCCCACTCCGCCGCCCCCAGGCGCTCGACCAGGAGGAGCTCCATCGCGCCGCCGCCGGGACGGCGGGCGAAGAGGCGGGCCGGGATGACCCGCGTGTCGTTGAGGACCAGGAGGTCGCCGGCGCGCAGGAGCGCCGGCAGGTCGCGCACCCGGCGGTGCCGCTCCACGCCCTCGCGGTCGAGCGCCAAGAGGCGGCTCGCGCCGCGCGGCAGCGGGCGCTGCGCGATGGCACCCTCCGGGAGCGAGTAGTCGAAGTCGGCGGTGCGGAGGGGCTTCAAGCGAGCGATCGCGGGTCGAGGGCGTCGCGCAGCCGATCGCCCAGGACGTTGAGGCCGATCACCGTCGCCGCGATCGCCGCGCCGGGGAAGGCCGAGAGCCACCAGGCGGTGGTCAGCACGTCGCGCCCCTCGGCCACCATGTTCCCCCAGCTCGGGGTCGGCGGCTGGATGCCGATGCCGAGGAAGGAGAGCGCCGACTCGACGAGGATCACCTGGCCGACGAGCAG
>DASWHY010000070.1:0-6011 GCA_036397955.1 Thermoanaerobaculia bacterium
CGCCGCCGCGACCCCCGCCTCGGCCGCCGCGGCGCGCCCGCGGTTCGCCGCCAGATCGACCCGCACGACCGGGTGCGGGAAGTCGCCGGGCAGCTCCGGCGCGGCGCCGCCGTCGTTGACCAGCACCACCTCGACGCGGCGGTAGGGGCTGGCGGCGAGGCTGGCCAGCGCTTCGGCGAGGAGGGCGGGGCGGTCCTTGGTCCGCACCACGACCGAGAGGCGCGGCCCCTCGCGCACCTCCAGCAGCTCCGGCAGGCCGCCGAGGTGGCGCACGAGCTGCGCCTGGCTGCGCGTCGTGAAGTCGGCCAGCGCGAGCCGGCGGTAGCCCTCGGCGAGATGGACCTCGGGCTCGAGGGTGAGGGTGCGGTAACGGCGAAGGCCGAGCGCGGCCGCCAGGTAGTCGTGCCGCTCCTGCTGGCTCTCGTAGCAGCCCATCGCCGCGGCCAGCTTTCCCTCCTCGGCGGTGACGTCGACCAGGAGGTCGGGGTAGGCGGGGTGATTGACCTCGTAGAGGAGGACGCGCGGCTCGCCCAGCTCGCCGTCGCGCAGCGGCGCCAGCACCCGGTGGAGGGCGGCGAAGGCGGCGCGGTGGTCGGCGGTGACCTCCAGGGGCGAGGGGGCGAGGAGGAGCTCGGGGCGCTGGGTGAGGAGCGCCCGGCGGATGCCGCGCTCGGCGTCTTCCAGCCGCAGGTGGAGCTCGCCGTCGGGGAGCCCGAGGTCGTCGCAGCCGGCGAGCCCGAGCGTGCGGCAGGCGCAGGCGGCCTCCTCGCGCCGCCGCCGCCGGTACTCCTCGCGCTCCGCCGCCTCCCGGCTGCCGCCGCCGCCGTCGGTCAGGAAGAGGACGCGCACCACCGCCCCCGCGGCGGTGAGCTGCGCCACGAGGCCGCCGCAGCCGAGCACCTCGTCGTCGTAATGCGGCGCCAGGACCAGTGCGCTGCGGCCGACGACGCGCTCGGTCCGGCCGGGGGGCAGGAGGAGGCTCTCGCTCATTGGATGTAACCCAGGGCCCGCAGCCGGCGCTCGGTCTCCGGGTCGTGCGCTCCGCGCGGGGCCGGCGCGCCGCGGGAGCGCCAGAGGTGGAGCGCCGCGCCGCCGGCGCCGGGCGCGTCGCCGGGCGGCCAGCCGGCCGCGTCGAGGGCGGCGGCCGGCGCCGGGCCGTCGCGCCAGGGACGGCCGGGGCCGAGGCGCAGCCGCGCCGGCGGCAGCGACTGGCCGTCGAGCGCCAGCGCGGCGGCGCGCAGGCCGCCGGGCGCGCCGCGCACCAACAGTCCTTTGGCGAGGCTCTCCACGGCGAGGTCGAAGCGGAGCGTGTCGCCCGCGATCTCCACCCGGTCCTGCGGCGCCAGGAGGTAGGGGGCCCAGCCCTCGGGGGGGCGCTCGAAGCGGATGCTACCACCGAGGCGCGCGCCGGCCGGGCCGGCGCCGGCCGCCGGCAGCCACAGCCACACGCCCGCGGTCTGATGGGCGAGCTGGCGATGGACGACCGGCGCCAGCGCGGCGACCCGCGCCGGTTCGGCGGCGGCCAGGTTCCGGCGCTCTTGCGGATCGCGCGCCAGGTCGTAGAGCTCGGCGCGGGCGAAGCGGGCGAGGTCGAGGCGCCAGAAGTGGGCCTGCACCTCGTCGGCGGGCACGAAGGGCTGGGCGGCGTTGAAGAAGATCGCCTTCTCCCCGTCCAGCACCGCCGCCGCCCGCCACGGGCCGCTCGACAGGTGCTGCGCGAAAGCCGGGCGGCGCGGCAGCCGGCCGCGGCCGGTCAGGGCCGGCAGCAGGTCCACGCCGTCGCTCTCCGGCTCCACCTTCCCGCCGGCGGCGCCGACCAGCGTCGGCAGCAGGTCGAGGAGGCGCACCGTGCCGCGCAGCCGCTTGCCCGCCGGCACGCGGCCGTCCCAGCGCACGATCAGCGGCACGCGGATCTGCTCGTCATAGAGGGTCTGCCCGTGCTTCCAGCCGCCGTGGTCGAGCAGCTCCTCGCCGTGGTCGGCGGTGAGCACGACGAGGGTGTCGGCGAGCGCCGGCCCGAGGCCCTCCAGCAGGCGCCCGACGAAGCGGTCTACGTAGCGGACCTCGCTGTCGTACAGGGCGTTGACGTGGACGAGGTCGCGCGCCGGGTCGCGGAGCTGGAGCTGCCCGGTGTAGAAACCGTGGATCCAGTCGCCGCCGACGACGCCGGAGTAGCCGGGGTCGAACGGCGAGCGCCCGCCCACCACGTCCGGGTTGTCGTAGGGGTCGTGCGGGTCGATGTAGTGGACGTAGAGGAAGAACGGCCGGTCGCGGTGGGCGGCGAGCCAGGGGAGGGCGCGGCCGGTGACGTCGTCGGCGTGGCGGCGCATCGACTCCAGGGTCGGCGGCGGCGTGTAGAAGGTCTCGAAGCCGCGCGCGAAGCCGTTGCCGGTGTGGAGGGTGGGGTTGGCGTAGAAGCCGGCGGTGCGGTAGCCGAGCGCGCGCAGCCGCTCGGCGAGGGTCGGGATGCCGGCCGGGAGGGCGAAGGCGAAGCCGGGGAGGTCCTCGTGCGCCATCTCGCCGGGGTAGCGCCCGGCCATCAGCGCCATCAGCGACGGCAGGGTCCACGGGGCCTGGGCGTAGGCCTCCTCCACCACGGTGCCGCGGCCGGCGAGCCGGCGCTGGATCTCGGGCGAGGTGTCGCGGCGGTAGCCGTAGGGGGTGAGGCGGTCGCGGCGCAGGGTGTCGATCAGGATGAGGACGACGTTGGGACGCGCCGGCGCCCGGCGCGGCGCGGCGGTGAGCGCCACCGGCGCCCAGGCGATCAGACCCTCGCCGCGGCCGCGCCGCCGGCCGGTCCAGCGAGCGCGGAGCGCCAGCGTCGCCTCGCGACCCCCCCAGCGCGAGAGGTCGGCCGTGAGCGCCGACCAGCGCTGCGGCTCGCCGCCGGCGCTGCGCGCCACCTCGACCAGCTCGCGCCCGGAGCCGTCGTCGATCTCGACCAGCACCTCGAGGCCGGCGCCGCGGCGCCAGGCGGCGGCGGGCACGCCGTAGCCGGCCACCAGACGCGCGCCCTCCGGCACCCGCCCGCGCCAGCGGAAGCCGGACGGCGGCGTGAGCAGGGCGGGACGGCGCTCCTGGTCGATCTCGATCTCGGCGCGGCGCGGCGGGCGGGGGAAGGAGAAGCTCGCGGCGCCGAGGTCTGCCGGGAGCAGGAAGCCTTCCGGCTCCCCGCCGCCGCAGGCCGCGAGGGACGCCGCGGCGAGGAGGACGAAGGGCGGCGTCCAGCGCCTAGACCAGGTCATAGTCGCCCATCGCGTAGGTGAAGCCCTCCGCCGCGGCGACGGGGTCGAACTCGCCGGGCTTGCCGCGGCAGCCGACGAAGCGGCGCACGCCCGACTTGCGCAAGCCGAGCGACTCGTAGAGCGGCGCGTGCTCCGGCGCCGCCGGCGGCCAGAAGCGCCAGCGGCGCAGCCCCGCGGCGCGCAGGTCGGCGGCGGCGGCGAGGAGCGCGTTGCGCCAGTCGCCGCCCGGCGGCAGCCAGACCTCGGCCGCCCACGCCTCGTCCTCCACGAAGGCGAAGACCGCGAGCCCTTCCAGCTTGCCGGCGGCGAGCCGGTAGAAGCGGTAGTAGCGGCGGGGGCGCCCCCAGTAGCGCCAGAGGAGAAAGGGGACCGAGCGCCGCACGCCCGGGACGCCGCAGCGCTCCCACACCGCCTCCGCCCACGGACCGCAGGCGTCGCTGACGTCGCGCAGCGCCGCGGGCGGCGCCGCGTCCTCCGGCAGCTCCCCCGCCAGGTCTTCGAAGTCCGCCAGCGGCTGGTAGCCGAAGACCCTTTCGCCGAGCCGGAAGTGGCGCTCGCTCGGGAAGCCGAAGATCCAGGGTGCGTCGCCCTCCCCCGGCAGGTCGGCGAGGAGCGCCTGGCCGAGCTCGACGAGCGCCGGCCGCAAGGCGCTCGCCCCCGCTCCGCCGACGAAGTCCGCGAGCTGCCAGATCCACCCCTCGCCGCCGCGCCAGCGCGCGGGAAGGCGGAGGGCGCCGGCATGGGCGACCACCGCGCCGCCGCGTAGCGCGACCCAGCTCCGGCCCTCGCCGGGGAGCTGGCGGTATTTCCACGCCCACTCGTCGGCGGGGAGCGGGTGGCCGAAGCGCTCCGCGAACAGGGCGGAGAGCGCCGGCAGGTCCTCGGGCCGGGTGGGGCGGAGCTCGGTCATGCGGCCGCCCGCGGCGCGCGAGCGCTCCTCTCCCGCCAGGCCAAGGCGGCGAGGCCGAGAGCGCCGGCGGCGCTCGCCAGGAGGCCGGCGCCCCAGCCGGGCGGGCGATAGCGCAGATCGAGGACGCCCTCTCCCGGCCCCAGCCGCACGCCGAGGAGGGCGCCGCCGGCGGCCTCGATCGGCAGGACCTCGCCGCCCGCCCGCGCGGTCCACCCAGGCGCCGCCGTCTCGGCCACCACGAGCAACGCGCGCTCCGGTGCGCGCCAGGCGATCCGCCACCGCCCCGGCTGCCGCAGCGACGGCGCCGCCCGCCATCGCGCTGCCGCCGGCACTGCCCGCGCCGCCGCACCCTCCCAGCGCACCAGGGGCAGCGCCCCGGGGCGTTCCCACACCCGCGCGTCCGCTCCCCGGTACGCCAACCGCCAGCCGGCGCGCGCCGCCCCCTCCGCCGGGCCGCCCAGCACCCAGCGCAGGCCGAGGCGGTCGAGCCAAGGGGCCTCCCAGCGCTCGATCGGCCGCGAGTAGACCGGATCGGCCGGCGCGAAGGTACGGTGGACCGCTTCGTAGCGGACGAGCTTCACCGGGTCGTCGCCGCGCGGGTCGTAGAGCCCGTAGACCAGCGCCGCGTTCGGGCGGAACGCCTCGCCGGTGCCCGCGACCCGGCCCTCGCGCCCGCGGAGGAAGTGGACGGCGCCGGTTTCCGGGTAGAGGCGGGCGAGCGGCAGCGCGCCGGGGATCGCGCCGTGAGCGAGAAGGAGGTCGGCCAGGACGACCGCCGGCAGGAGCGGCCAGACCGCCCAGCGGCGGGGCGCGGACAGCCGTAGCGAGAGCGCCAGGGCCAGCGCCACGGCGAGGGCTCCGGCCGTCCAAGCGAGCTGCTCGCCGCTGAGACCGCGCACCGCCCAATCGCCGGCGAAGACCAGCCAGGCGGCGGCGAGGAGGGCGGCGACCGCCGCGCCTCCGGCGAGCAGCCCGCGCCCGCGACCTTCGAGCCAGCGGTCGCAGCCGGCCCCGGCGAGGAGGGCGAGCGCCAGCTCGACGCCGAAGAGGAGGCGGTGCTGGGCGGCGCGGCCGAGGACGGGCAGCGCGGCCAGCACGTCGCGCAGCCCCGGCCAGTGGTAGGCGGCGACGAAGGAGAAGGCGAGGAGGACCGCCACCGCGCGCCAGCGGCGGTCGCCGCGAACCCGCGCCAACCCCGCCGCCGCCAGCGGCAAGGCGAGGGCGCCGGCGTAGACCGCGGTCGCCGAGTAGTTGAACGGCCCCCACCAAGTGCCCGCCGCCGGATGGCCGTAGAGCTGCGGCAGGACCAGGCGCAATGGCTGGAGGAGGAGAAGCGCGAAGGGGGGCGCCTCCTCAGCAGCAGCCGCGGCCTGCCAGCGAGCGGTCTCCGGCAGAGTGAGGGCGAGCGGCAGGAGCTGGACGGCGGCGAGGCTGGCGGCGAGGAGCCAGCCGCCGGCCCAACGCAGCCAGGCGGCGCGCGGCCGCGCCGCGCCGCGCACCGCGAGGTAGAGCGCGGAGAGGAGCGCCGTGTGCAGCGAGGTCTCCGGGTGGCCGCCGAGGAGCTGGAAGCCGGCGGCGAGGGCGAGCGCCGCCGCGCCCCCCCGCCCCGCCGCGATCCGCTCGACCGCCCAGAGCACCCAGGGCACGAGCGCCAGGGCGTTGCCCATCGGGAAGAGGACGAAGCTGACCAGCATCCCCGAGAGCGGGAAGACGAGCGCCGCGAGGAGGGCCGCCGGCCGCGACAGCCCGAGCTCGCGGCCGAGCAGCCAGGCGCCGCAACCACCCACCGCCACCCGCAGCCAGGGGAGCAGGACGAAGCCGAGCTGCAGCGGCAGCGCCGCGAACAGCAGGTGGAG
>DASWHY010000071.1:0-5768 GCA_036397955.1 Thermoanaerobaculia bacterium
GTGCGGGTCGCGGCGCTGCCGCGGGTGGATCGGCCGGGCCGGCTCTTCGCGCTGGTCGGCCGCGGCACTTTCTCGGCGTGCATGAACCTGGCCTCGGCGCTGGAGCGCCGCACGGGCGCGGTCTTCGTGGGCGAGGAAACCGGCAACAGTCCCAACCAGTACGGCGACGCCGAGCCGCTGCTGCTGCCGCGCTCCGGCCTGCTGGTGCTGATCTCCAGCCGCGCCTGGCTGGGGGGCCTGCCGGGAGACCGGCGCCGCACGCTGGCGCCCGACCAGCCGGTGACGACGACGTACGCCGACGTCGCGGCCGGGCGCGACCCGGTGCTCGCCGCGGTCGAGCGGGTGCGTCCGCCTACCGAGACGGCGCCGGCCCGCCCCGTCGCGCCCGCCGGCAGCACCTGGTACCGGCTGGGCGGCTTCCTGCGCGCCGAGCTGGCGGCCGAACCCGGCGGCGCGCGCCTGCGCGCCGAGGACTTCGAGCCGCTCTTCGACGTCGCGCTGCGGCCGGCGGCGCCCGGCCGCTGGCTGGGCCGGCCGGGCGTCGAGCTGCGCTTCGACCCGGTGGACGAGGGTTGGCCGGAGCGCGCCGAGCTGCGCTGGAAGGGTGCGGCGGCGACGCTGGTGCGCGCGCCCGAACGGCCGGAGCTGGCGATCGAGCGGGTGCTGGCGGGGGACCTGGCGGGCGGTGCAGCGGGCCTGCGCGCGCAGGCGGCGGCGGGAGCGCTCGACTCGCGCGCCGAGCTGCGGCTCAACGACCGCGGCTACGCGCTGCTCGAACGCGGGGAGGTCGAGGCCGCGATCGGCGTCTTCCGCCTCGCCGCCGCGCTCTTCCCGACCTCGCCCAACACCCACGACAGCCTGGCGGAGGCGCTCCGCGCCCGCCGCCGCGGGAGCGGCTAGAGCTCGCGCAGCGCCGTCGCCACCGGCAGCCGCGCCGCGCGGATCGCCGGGAAGAGGCCGCCGACGAGCCCCATCAGCAGGGCGTAGAAGACCCCCTGGGTCAGCAGCGCCGGCGTCACCTGGAAAGCGAAGGCCACCTGGCTGAAGGTCTGCCAGTTCATCGTCGCGGTGCGGAAGCCGTCGAACGCGGCGTAGGCGAGACCGGCGCCCAGCGCCCCGCCGACCAGCGCCAGGACGAGCGACTCGACGAGCACCGAGACCACGACCGGGCCGCTGCCGAAGCCGAGCGCCCGCAGGGTGCCGATCTCGCGAGTCCGCGTGGCCACCGCCGAGTACATCGTCAGCAACGCGCCGAACACGGCGCCGAAGCCCATCAGCAGCGCCACCGCGAACCCCAGAATTCGGATGAGGTCCGTCATCGCGTCCGACTGCTCGGCGTAGAAGTCGCTCTGCCGCTGCACCTTGACGTCGAGCCGCGGGTTCTTGGTGAGGGCGTCCTTGAAGCGGTCGAAGGCCGCCGGCGACTCCAGCCGGGCGACCATCGACTGGAAGCTGTTGCCGCGCCGGTAGGCGGGCTGGAGGACGCCGACGTCGCACCAGAGCTCGGACTCCCAGAGCGCGCCGCCGGCCGTGAACAGCCCGACCACCTCCCACTCGTTCTGCCCCCAGCGCATGCGCGAGCCGACGTCGACGTCGAACTGGCGGGCGGCGGCGTCGCCGGCGATGATCTCGTTCTTCCCCCAGGTGAACATCCGCCCTTTGCTGATCTCGACGCCGTCGCGGGCGGCGAAGGCGGCCGGCTGCACGCCGCGTAGCGGCACGTTGGACGGCGTGCCGGTGGTGCGCTTCGCGAGGTCGACGACCACGAACAGCTCGGCCGAGGCGAGAGGCGCGTCCGCCCCGACGGTGCGGCGGGCCCCGGGAGCGCGCGCGACTCCCGGCGCCTGGGCGATGACCTGCACGTCGTCGCGCAGCAGGATGCTCATCATCTCGCTGTCGCTGCCGGCGCGGAGGACGAGGGCGGTGTCGTCTCTGCCGGCGGTCGCCAAGGTGCGGCGGAAACCCTCCCCGATCGACAGCACGGCGACGAACACCAACACCACGCCGGCGACGCCGAAGATCGTGGCGAGGGCCCCGCCGCGCCGCTCGCGGAGAGTGGCGAGGTTGAGACGGATGACCGCCCAGGTCTGCTCGAGCCAGTGCATGGTCACACCCGCCGCAGCGCGTCGACGATGCGCAGCCGCATCGCCTGGAGCCCCGGCAGGAAGCCGGTCACCAGGCCCAGGACGAGGATCAACGCGACGCCCGCGGCCACGCCCTTGGCCGGCAGGTAGAAGATGGGGAGCATGGTGCTGAGGAGGCCGCCGACGACGGTCACGATCGGCCAAGCCAGCAGGAGCCCCAGCCCGCCGCCGAGGATCGCCAGGAGAAGGGACTCGGCGAGCACCATTCCCATCACCTTCCGGTTGGTGAAGCCGAGGGTCTTCAGCACCGCCAGCTCCGAGGTCCGCTCGCGCACCGCCTGCGCCATCGTGTTGCCGGCGACCAGCAGGAGGATGAAGAAGACGACGGAAACGATCGCGGTGATGATGGCGCCGATGTCCCCGACCTGGTCGGCCCAGCCCTGGATGAGCGCCTTTTCGGTCGTCGTCTTGGTCTCGTAGGGTGAGTTGGCGAACTGGTCGTCGATCGCGCGGGCGATGGCCGGCGCCTTTTCGGGGTCGGCGATCTTCAGCAGGTACCAGCCGACCGTTCCCTGCCCGAACTGCCGCGCCTCGTCGAAGTAGTCGTAGCGGAAGAGGAACTGCGTCGTGTCGGTCCCCTTCTGCTCGCCGCCGTAGATGCCGCGGATGTTGAACTCCCAGATTTTGGAGCCGTCTTTCTTGCTCCAGATGGTGGCCTGGATCGGCACCCGGTCGCCGACCTTCCAGCCGAAGTTCTCGGCCGTCTTCCGGCCGACGATCGCTCCTTCCCGGTCGGCCAGCCAGGCTTGGAACTGCTCGGGCGGCAGCTTGAACTCGGGATACATCTTCATGTACGCCGCCGGCTCGATCGGCGCCTGGAAGAGGTTCTGGAAGCGCCGATCGGGGTTCTGATAGACGCCGCCGAACCAGCCCGCGTGCGTCGCCAGGGTGACGCCGGGCACGCGGGCGATCTGGTCCTGGTAGCTCTTCGGCAGGGAGATGATGATCGAGGTCTTGTGGGTGGTGATCAGCCGGTCGGCGCCGGCCAGCTCGGCGCCGAAGCTGAACGCCTGCCGGATCGCCCCCAGCAGGCCGAAGAGGACGAAGGCGATGAGGATCGAGAGCAGCGTGAAAGCGGTGCGCAGCTTCTTCCGCCGCAGGTTGGCGAGGAGGATCGGCAGGTAGCGCATCAGGCCACCGGCTCCATCGACAGGACGCCCTTGTCGAGGTGGACGGTGCGGCCGGCGCGCGCCGCGGCGTGCGGGTCGTGGGTGACCATGACGATCGTCTTCCTCTGCTCGCGGTTGAGTGCCTGCAGCAGGTCGAGGATCTCGTCGCCGCTCTTGCGGTCGAGGTCGCCGGTCGGCTCGTCGCAGAGCAGGAGCGTGGGGTCGGTGACGATGGCGCGCGCGATCCCCACCCGCTGCTCCTGGCCGCCGGAGAGCTGCCGCGGGAAGTGCTTGGCGCGGTCGGCGAGCCCGACCACTCCGAGCGCGGTCTCCACGTGCTTGCGCCGCTGCGCGCGCGACAGCTTGGTCAGCAGCAGCGGCAGCTCGACGTTGCGCTCGGCGGTCAGCACCGGCAGCAGGTTGTAGAGCTGGAAGATGAAGCCGACGTGGCGGGAACGCCAGCGCGAGAGCTGTCCGTCCGGCATCTTGTCGATCTGCTCGCCGCCGACGCGGATGGCGCCCTGCGTCGGGCGGTCGAGCCCGCCGATCAGGTTGAGCAGGGTCGATTTCCCCGACCCGGAAGGCCCCATCAGAGCCAGGAACTCCCCCGGCGCGACGTCGAGCGAGAGGCCGTTCAGCACCTCGATCCGCTCCTCGCCGCGGCGGAAGACCTTGTGGACATCCCGGACCTCGACCAGCGCGCCGTTGCCGTTGCGGAGCCCGGCCATGGGCTCCGCTACCCGAGAGGTCGCCTGCCGGGGCAGGCGGTGATTCGATTGCGGGTTCATCGTTTCCTCCAGGCTACTCCCTGACTCTGACGCGGTCGCCGTCGGCCAGCTCGCGCGGCCCTTCGACGACCACCCGCTCGCCGCCGGCGAGCCCGGCCAGCACCTCGACCTGCTCGCCGGGGGCGGGGCCGAGCCGCACCGCCCGGCGCTCGACCTTCTCTCCCTCGACGACGAAGACCACCGGGTTCGCCCGGTCGCCGCGCACCGCCTCGCGCGGCACCCGCACCGCTGGCTTCCCGGCGGCGACCTCCTGCCGCTCCTCGCCGAGGAAGGCCACCTTGACCCCCATGTCGGGCAGGATTCGCGGGTCGAGCCGGTCGAAGCCGAGGCGGACCTTGACCGTGGCCTTCTGGCGGTCGGCCGCCGGTACCGTGATGATGACGCGCGCCGGGATGCGCCACTCCGGGTAGGCGTCGAGCACCGCCTCGGCCGGCTGACCGGGGCGCACGCGGCCGATGTAGGCCTCGTTGACGTCCACCTCGATCTCCAGCGAGCTCATGTCCACCAGGGTGCAGATGCCGGTGCGGGTGAAGCCGCCGCCGGCCGAGACCGGCGAGATCATCTCCCCCGGCTGCGCGTCCTTGGTCACCGCCACGCCGCTGAAGGGGGCGCGGATCACCGTGTCGTCGAGGTCCTGGCGGCGGAGCGCCACCACCCGGTCGGCCACCGTCACCTGCTCACGGCCGACGTCGAGACGGGCGCGCAGCGAGTCCACCTCGGCCTGGGCGGCGTCCACCTCGGACTGCGAGACCACTTTCTCCTCGGCGAGCCGGCGGGCGCGGCGCAGGTTGAGCTCCGCCTCGTGCAGGCGGACGCGGGTCTCGTCGAGCGCCTGGCGGGCTGAGCTGAGCTCGGCGCGGGTGAGCGAGAGAGTGCGCTCGACGGTCGCGGGATCGAGGCGCGCCAGCACCTGCCCCTCCTCGATCACCATCCCCTCCTCGACCAGCACCTCGATCACCTTGCCGGTCACTTTCGAGGAGACCGTCGCCTGGCGGCGGGCGGTGACGTAGCCGGAGGCGTTGAGCACGGCGCCCGGCGTCGCGCCGGCGGAGACCGCGACCGCCTCGGCCACCCGCACCGGGACGGCGCGCGAGCGCCCGAGCCAGAGCCAGAGGCCGCCGGCGAGGACGAGGACCGCCACCGCCAGGGCGATCCACCGCCCGCGGCGGGACTCCGTCGCCTCCTCCGGGCCGCGGTCGATCCGCAGGCCTTCGATCGCGCTCTTGTCGCTCGCCATGTCCTCTTTTCGGTCCGTCCGTCGCAGGGTGTACGCAGGGCCCGGGCGCGGGTTTTCGAGCCGCCGATCCTACCTCAGGGCTCGTAGACGGCGCAGGCGGTCTCGTTCTCCCACACCTCGACGCGCGCCACCCGCACCCGCGCGGTGGCCGCCAGCCGCCGCTCCACCTCCTGGTAGACGAACTCGGCCAGCAGCTCGGCGGTGGTGTTGCGGCGGTCGAAGGGGGGGATGTCGTTGATCACCCGGTGGTCGAACGGCCCCAGGACCTCCTGCACCACCGCCTTGAGGTCCGCGAAGTCGAGCACCATGCCGAGCTCGTCGAGCTCGCGCGCCGCGACGTGCACCCGCACCCGGTAGTTGTGGCCGTGCAGGTTCTCGCAGCCGCGGGTGTGGCCGCGGATCGCGTGCGCGGCCGCGAACTGGAAGTCCTTGAACACCGTGTGCATCGCGGCGGGCATCGTGCCGCGCCGCGGCAGGGGAGTCAAGGGAC
>DASWHY010000072.1:0-6835 GCA_036397955.1 Thermoanaerobaculia bacterium
GAGGAGCCGCGCCAGGGCGTAGTAGGGGTCGTCGGCGACCAGCAGGTCCTTGCCCGCCACCGCCACGCCCGGCGCCACCAGCAGCGCCGCCGCGGCGCTCGCCGCGGCGTGCTCCCGGTAGCGCGGGTTGGTCAGGAAGGAGAGGTCGCGCGGTCCGGCGGCCTCGAGCGTCTGCACTCTGTCGATCGGGCGCTCGCCGTCCCCCTCGACGCGCCCCCCGACCAGCGCGGCGAGCTCCGCCAGCCGGTAGGGCACGCGCCTACTTGCCCGCGGTCCCGCCGCCGCCGTCCAGCCGCTGGATGACCTGCGGGGTGATGTCCACGGCCTCGTCGACGAAGATCAGCCCGCTCTCGAACTTGCGGAAGATCACCGTGTAGCCGCCCTCTTTGCCGAGCTGGTTGATGATCGGCATGACCTTGGCGTCGATCTGTTGCAGCACGTCGTCGCGCCGCTTGTTGAGGTCGCGGGTGGCGTCGTCCTGCAGGCGGCGCAGCGCGATGAGCCTGTCCTCGAGCTGCTTCTCCATCTCCGTCAGCTTGTCCTGGGAGAGGGAGAGCCGCCCCTCGCTGGCCTTGGTCTGCAGGTCCTTGATCTCCTGTTGGCGGGCCTTGAGCTCGTTCTCTTTCGCTTCCTGCACCTTCTTCAAGTCGGCGAGCGCCTTCTTGCCGGTGGACGACTCGAGCAGGATCTGCTCGGTGTTGATGACGGCGATCTTGAGCTGCGCCTGCGCGGCGGCCGGCGCCGCCAGGGCGGTGATCGCCAGCGCCGCGAAGGCGCCGCGGAGGCAAACGGTCTTGCGGGACATCAGGGTCTCTCTCCTTCGTTTAGAAGCTCGTACCGACGCTGAATTGGAACGACTCGAAGCGGTCGCCCGGCACCGGGTCGAGGTTGTACGAATAGATGAAGCGGAGCGGGGCGCCCAAGACCGGCACCAGCACCCGCAGCTCGACCCCCGCCGTGGTGCGCAAGCCCGACAGGTCGATCGACTCCCCCTCGCCGAAGACGTTGCCGCCGTCGGCGAAGAGCAGCAGCCGGAACGGCCCGCCGAGCAGGAAATGATACTCCAGGTTGAGCTGGACCATGCTGTCGCCGCCGAGGGCGAAGCCGTTCTCGTCGGTAAGGATCTCCCCGTCCTCGCCGCGCAGCACGAGCGAGCGGAAGCGGTGGCCGCGGATGCTGTTGTCGCCGCCCAGGAAGAAGCGCTCGAGCGGGGAGAGCTCGCGGCCGCCGAAGGGGTCCACCAGCCCGGTCTTGACGTTGAAGGCGAGCACGGTGCGCGCCGGCGCCCGGGTCATGGGCTGGAAGAAGCTGAAAGCGGCCTCCGGGCGGATGAAGTAGTTGTCGCCGCCCAGAAAGCCCCCCGCGTACTCGACGCCGAGGTTGAAGCGGCGGCCGCGGGTGGGCTCGAACGGGTTGTCGCGGCTGTCGTAGCTGTAGGCCGGGCGCAGCGACGAGTTGTCGATCGTGACGAAGCGAATGGCCTCGGGGTCCGGGATCGGTTCGCCCAGGTCGTCGAACAGCCGCTGGGTCTCGTCCTCGAGCACCGACCGCAGGTAGGTGATGCCCGCCTGCTGGAAGAGGCCGAGCTGCCGGCCGTAGGTCACCGAGCCGCCGCGGCTGCTGCGCCGGAACTGCTGGTTGGTGGCGACCCGGAAGTCGATGTCCTGGTCGAAGGCGCGCACGCCGACCGACTGCGGCCGGTCGAGGAACCAGGGGACGTAGTAGGAGAGGTCGAAGTAGTCGCGGAAGCGGCCGGTCTGGAAGGCCAGCCCCACCTGCTCACCGCGGCCGAGGAAGTTCTTGGTGTTGATCGCGAACTGGCCGAAGAAGCCGTCGAGCTCGCTCCAGCCGCCGCCGAACTGCAGCTCCGTGCGCTCCTTCTCGGCGCCCTTGAACAGCAGGTGGACCTGTTTGGCCTCGGTGTTCTGGTCGAACTCGACCGGCTCCTCCTTGTCGAGCTCGAAGTAGCCGAGCTGGTTGATCTTGAAGATGCTGTTGCGCACCGCGCCGATGTTGACGACGCCGCCTTCGTGCAGGCGCAGCTCGCGCCGCAGTACCTTGTCCATGGTGCGGTCGTTGCCCTCGAACTCGATGCGCCCGACGTTGAACTGCTCGCCCTCGTTGATCCGCACCACCAGGTCGGCGACGTTGCCCGGCTTCTCCACCAGCTCGCCGTCGACGCGGGCGAAGATGTAGCCGGTGTTGTGGTAGGTCTCGGTGATCGCCTTGGTCCCGTCGTCGATCGCCTTCTGGCGCAGCCAGCTCCCGGGGCGGTGCTCGAAGGCGCGCAGCAGCGCCTGGTCGGTGTAGATCTCGTTGCCCTCGATCGACACTTCGCCGAACTTCCAGCGCTCGCCCTCCTCGATGGGGATGGTGATGAACATCCGGCGCTTCTGCCGGTCCTCGGGGGCGTTGGGGTTGTTGGCGCGGACCTCGATCTTGGGCTCGCCGATGACCACGTTCTTGTAGCCGGCGCCGCGGTAGAGGTCCCGCACCTTGTCGAGGTCCTCCTGCAGGTTCGCCGGGTTGTAGATGTCCTTCTTGGTGATGCGCGAGAGGATGCCGCTCTCGTTGGTCTTGCGCATCAGGACGCGCAGCCGGGGGCCGGCGAAGACGGAGTTGCCCTGGAAGCCGATGTCGGCGATCCGCACCCGGTCGCCCTCGTCGACCTTGAAGACCACCCGCTTCTCCGTCGGGGTCAGCTCCTCGATCGTGTAGTCGGCCGTGGCGAAGCGGAAACCCTTGTCGGCGTAGGCCTCCTCGATCATCTCCTTGACGCGGTAGAGCTCGCCCAGGTTGAGCGGGTCGCCTTCCTTCAAGCGGATGCCCTTGGCGGAGATGTCGTCGAGCAGGTCGTTGCGCGAGATGCGCTTCATCCCCTGGTAGTCGACCGAGCGGATCGTCGGGCGCTCGACGACGGTGATCGTCAGGCGCGCGCCCCCCTCCGGGGTGGGCTGGGCGTCCACCTGGATGTCGTCGATCAGGTTGCGGTCCCAGAGCGCCTTGATGTTCTGGTCCAGGCGCGCCGTGTCGAGCGCCTGGCCGCGCTCGAGCCCCAGGTAGTAGAGGAGGGTCTCCTCGGAGAGGGCGCGCAGCCCCTGGAACTCGATGGCGTCGATCCGCTGGCCGGCGAGCGCCTCCTGGGCGAGGAGGCCCGGGGCCGGGAGCAGGAGCGTGGCGGAGAGTCCCCAGATCAGCAGGCGCACGGCGAGGGCGCGGGACGGGGCGGAGAGGGTGGCATCGGACTTCATCGCGGGCTCGACCTCTTCCTGTGTCGTCATGGGACGGGAGGGCTCCCGGCCGGACCGGCCGGGGGGCGTTCGTGCTGCCAGCGTACTACGTCTGCCCGACGACCATCTCGCGGTCGGGGGTGTGGAAGCGCAGGGCGCCGTCCTCCAGCTCGACCCGGATCGTCTGGATCTCCCCCTCCTCGCCCCAGTGGCCGCCGTGCTGGTGGATGAGGATCTCGGAGACGGCGTCCTGGATGTGGCGTTGGAGGACGCGGCGGAGGGGGCGGGCGCCGGTGGCGGGCTCGATCCCGGCCTGGGCGAGGAGCCACTCGCGGGCCTCGTCGGCGACTTCGACCTGGAGGCCGCGGTCGGCGAGGGTGGCGTTGACGTCGCGCAGCAGGATCTCGACGATCGCCCGCAGCTCGCTCTCGCCCAGCGGGTTGAAGACGATCACCTCGTCGATGCGGTTGATGAACTCGGGGCTGAAGCTGCGCTTGAGCTCGGCGAGGATCTCCTCCTCGATGCGCTGGAAGCTGGCCTGGGCATCCGACTCGCCGAAGCCCATGCGCCCGCCGCGCAGCACCAGCTTGCTGCCGATGTTGGAGGTCATCAGCACCAGGGTGTTGCGGAAGTCCACGTGGTTGCCGTAGGCGTCGGTGAGCGTCCCGTCCTCGAGGATCTGGAGCAGGAGGTTGGCGACGTCCGGGTGCGCCTTCTCGATCTCGTCGAAGAGGATCAGGGAGTAGGGCTGGCGCCGCACCCGCTCGGTGAGCTGCCCCCCCTCCTCGTGGCCGACGTAGCCCGGCGGCGAGCCGATGAGCTTCGAGACCGCGTGCTTCTCCATGTACTCGCTCATGTCGAAGCGCACCAGGGTCTTCTGGCTGCCGAAGAGGAACTCCGAAAGCTGGCGCGCGACCTCCGTCTTGCCGACGCCCGAGGGCCCGAGGAAGATGAACGACCCCACCGGCCGCTGCGGGTTCGAGACCCCAAGGCGCGAGCGGCGGATCGCGCGGCTGATGGCGCCGATCGCGCGCTCCTGGCCGACGACGCGGGTGCGCAGGATCTCCTCCATGTTCATCAGCCGCTCGGCCTCCTCGCTCTGGAGCGCCGAGACCGGGATGCCGGTCCAGGAGGAGATCACTTCCTCGACGTCGTGGCGGGTGACCTCGAGCTCGCCGCTCTCCTCGGCCACCATGCTCATCCGCTCGAGGTCCTCGCGCAGCTCGATCTCCTTCTCGCGCAGGTAGACGGCGCGCTCGAAGTCCTTGTCGGAGATCGCGGTCTTCATCTCCTTGACCACCTGGCGGATGTCCTGCTCGAGCTTGCGCAGGTTCTGGGTGTCGCGCACGCGGCGGAGCTTGACCCGGGCGCCGGCCTCGTCGATGACGTCGATCGCCTTGTCCGGCAGGTGGCGGTCGGTGATGTAGCGGGCCGACTGGTAGATCGCGGTGCGCAGCGCCTCGGGGCGGTAGCGGACCTTGTGGAACGACTCGTAGCGGTCCTTGATGCCGTCGAGGATCTGCAGCGTCTCCTCGGGCGTCGGCGGCTGCACCTGGATGGCCTGGAAGCGGCGCAGGAGAGTCCGGTCTTTCTCGATGTACTTCCGGTACTCCTTGAGCGTCGTGGCGCCGATGCAGGAGATCTCGCCGCGCGAGAGCGCGGGCTTCAGGATGTTGGCGGCGTCGAGCGAGCCCTCGGCCGAGCCGGCGCCGATCAGCGAGTGGATCTCGTCGATGAAGACGATCAGCTCGCGGCTCTCCTTGAGCTCCTTCAAGATCCCCTTGAGGCGCTCCTCGAACTGGCCGCGGTACTTGGTGCCGGCGACGATGAGCGACAGGTCGAGGGCGACGATCCGCTTCTGCGCCAGGAAGATCGGCACCCGCCCTTCGACGATGCGCTGCGCCAGCCCCTCGACGATGGCCGTCTTCCCCACTCCCGGCTCGCCGAGCAGGATCGGGTTGTTCTTGGTGCGGCGCGAGAGGATCTGGACGATGCGATCCACCTCGTCGTCGCGGCCGATCAGCGGGTCGAAGGAGGCCTCGGCGGCGAGCCCGGTCAGGTCGCGCCCGTACTCGGAGAGGAAGGGCAGCTCCTTCTTCTGCTGCGAGGCCTCGCGCTCCTTGGCGATCGCCAGGACCTCCTCGCGCACCGTGTAGACGTCGAAGCCGTGCTGGGCGAGGATGCGCATCGCCAGGCAGCCCTCGACGCGCAGGATGCCGATCAGCAGGTGCTCGGAGCCCACCGTCGAGTGCAGCATGCTGTCCGCCTCGTGCGAGGCGTAGGCGAGGATCTTCTTGGACTCTTCGGAGAGGGGCAGCTCGGCGGTCGAGGAGATGCGCTCGACGAACATCCGCTCGCCCTCGATCTCGCGGCGGACGTCCTCGGGCTTGGCCTGGAGGCGGCGGAAGATCTCGGTGACGGTCTCCTCGCCCTCGCGCAGGATGCCGAGCAGGATGTGCTCGGACTCGATCACCCGGCTGCCGAGCTTGCTCGCCTCGTAGCGGGCGAAGAAAAGGGCCCTGCGGGCCTTCTCGTTGTACTTCTCGAACATTCTCTAGGTCCCGGCTGCCCGCGAGTCTAGCATCCTGGAAAGGAGAACGCGGGCGGGACGAGGGTCCATTTCACCCCCTCGCGCCCCGCCCGCGCCGCGCTGCCGGGACGGCTACCGCTCCTGGATCGACACCCGCCGGACGCTGACGAACGGCCCGCTGCCGGCCGTGGCCGTCAGCGCCTGCTCGCCGTGGCCCGGGACGAAGGTCACGTTGAGCTCCCCCGTCCACTGCCCGGCCGCCTTCAACGCCGCCACCTCGTCGGTGACGTCGAAGCTGCGGTTCGTCTCCGCCGCGTGCTCGGGGTGGTCGAAGAGCGCCACGGAGCCGACGAAGCTCGGGCCCTTGGGGTCCGGCGTCGCGCCCTCCGGGAGGTTGATGTAGACCTCGTAGTGCGAGCCGTGGCGGAGGAGCTTCACCCCCTCGAGGACCAGGCGCACGCGCCCCGGATCGGGACCGGCGAGGGTGAGGATGCGCTGGTTCGCGGCCGGCGGCAGGGCCACCTTGACCGAAACCCGCCGCGCCCCGAGCTTGGTCTGGGCGGGCTCGCCGGCGGCCAGCGTCTTGGGCGCCGCCGGCGGCGGACCTTCCGGCGCCGCCGTGGGCGGGCCCTCGTCGCAGAGGGTGACGTTGTTCACCGGCAGCCCCTCGTACTGGTAGTCGAGCTGGGTGGCCATGTTGAGGATCTGGCAGCCGGTCAGGTTCTGCGCCGTTCCGGTCTCGTCGAAGAAGGTGAACGTCTGGGTCTCCCATTCGTTGTTGGTGGTGTTGGCCCTCCCGCCTTCCAGGTTGAGCCACTGCTGCCAGAGGCGGTCGATGTTGGCGTGGTGCAGCCAGAAGATCGGGTCGCGCGCCGCGCACGCCGGGTCGCTCATCCAGCCGCTGCCGCCGACGGCGACGTGCACCACGTTGTGGGGCTGGAACTCGAGCTCGCCGGTGCCGTTGCCGAAGTGCACCGGCGCCGCCCTGAACCCGCCGCCGAAGGTCTCGTCGGAGAAGACGCCGGCCACGCAGCCCGGGCAGGTCCCCGTGCGGCAGCCGCAGAAGTTGGTGTGC
>DASWHY010000073.1:0-2294 GCA_036397955.1 Thermoanaerobaculia bacterium
CTGCGGGACCGTGCAAGGGCGCTGCCACCTTTATGGCTATTTGCGCCTGGAACGGGCCGGGGGTCGGGTAGCATCCGCGCCGCCGTGGACCTCAACGCCCACTACTGGACCGTCGCGCCGCGCCTGCGGCACCGCTGGCGGCCGCTGGCGCCGCCGCCCTCGCGGCCCTGGGAGGCCTGGGTCGAGGACCGCACGGTGGGGCGGGTGCGGCTGAGCGGGCGGTTGGCGGCGGGGGTGGGCGACGGCGAGGACGTGCTCGTCATCCTCCACGGCATCTCCGGCTGCTGCGACAGCCCCGGCGTGATCCGGACGGCACGCGCCGCGCAGGCGGCCGGGCTCGCGACGCTACGGCTCAACCTCCGCGGCTCGGACCGGCGGGAGCGCGACTTCTACCACGCCGGCCTCACCTCCGACCTCCACGCGGCGCTGGCGAGCCCTGAGCTCGCCGGCTTCCGGCGCATCCTGTTGCTCGGCTGGTCGCTCGGCGGCCACCTCGCGCTGCGCCTGGCGACCGAGGACGCCGACCCGCGCCTCGCCGCGGTGGCGGCGGTCTGCGCGCCGCTCGACCTCGCGGTCGCCGTCGCGGCGATCGACCGGCCGGCGCTCTGGGCCTACCGGCGCTCGGTGCTCGGCGGGCTCAAGGAGATCTACGCCGCCTGCGCCGCCCGCCGGCCGGGGCCCTTGCCGCTGCGCGAGGCGGTGCGGATCGGTCACCTCAGGGAGTGGGACGACAGGATCGTGGCGCCGCGCCACGGCTTCGCCGGTGCCGCCGATTACTACGCGCGGACGAGCGTCGGACCGCTCCTGTCGAAGCTGCGGCTGCCGGCGCTCTGGCTCGGCGCCGCGCGCGACCCGATGGTGCCGGCGGCGGCCGTGCGGCCGAGCCTGGAGCGCTTCGCCGACGGGCGCCTGGACGTGCGCTGGCGCGCGGTCGGCGGCCACTGCGGCTTCCCCGAGCCGGTCGAGGCCGAGGTCATCGCCTGGCTGCGCGGCGCCCCGTCAGCCTGAGCGGAGCAACGCCGCCAGCGTCTCGATCCCGTCCACCAGCCGCGGGCCGGGGCGGCTGAAGCAGCCGTTGGCGTCGACCGGGAAGACCCGCCCGGCGCGCACCGCCCGCAGCTTCTCCCATTCCGGCCGGCCGCTCATCGCCGCCACCTGCGCCCGGGCGCCTGCCTCGTCGAAGCCGCAGGGCATCGCCACGATGACGTCGGGATCGGCGGCGCGGACCGCCTCCCAGGTCAGCCGGCGCGACGGGCCGCCGGGGGAGGCGGCCGCGTCGGCACCGCCGGCGAGCGCGATCATCTCCGGCACCCAGTGGCCGCCGGCGAAAGGCGGGTCGAGCCACTCCAGCGCCAGGACGCGCGGGCGCGGCCGGCCGGCCGTCGCCGCGCGGACCGCGGCGAGCCGCTCCTCGAGCCGCTTGACCAGCGCCTCGGCCTGCGCCTCGCGCCCGACGGCGGCGCCGACGCGGCCGATATCGGCGAAGACATCGGCGAGCGTCCGGGGGTCGAGCGACAGCAGCTCCGGGCAGCGGGGGAGGGGCTGGATGGCGCCGTCCACCTGCGCCGTCGAGACGGCACAGACCGGGCAGAGCTCCTGCGTGACGATGAGGTCGGGGGCGAGGTCGGCGATCCGCGCCTCGTCGAGCGTGTAGAGGCTGGCGCCGCACCCCACCTGCGCCGCCACCGCCTGGTCCACCTCGGCGGCGGTCATCCCGGGAGCGAGCGCGCTACCGGTGAGCGCCGGCCGCCGCCGCGCCTCGGCGGGGTAGTCGCACTCGTGGCTCACCCCGACGACCATCTCGCCGGCGCCGACCGCGAAGAGGATCTCCGTGCCGTTCGGCACCAGCGAGACGATGCGCACGGCGGCGGAGTGTAGCCGCTGGGGCCCGGATGCTACGATCACAGCCGCCCATGGGACGCGGCCGATCACGTGCCGCGGGGAAGCCGGCCCCCCGCCAGCGCGCCCCTGCCCCTCCGCCCGCAAGCCGGCCACCCGTCCGCGCCGGTCTCGCCGCGGTCGCGCTCGTCGCCGCTCTCGCCGTCTACGCCACTGGCTGCTGGCTCGTTTGGCGGCAGACGCCGATCGACGACGCCTACATCAGCTTCCGCTACGCCCGGAATCTCGCGGCCGGGGAGGGGCTCGTGTTCAACCCCGGCGAGCGGGTGGAGGGGTATAGCGGCCTCTCGTGGGTGCTGGTCCTTGCGGCCGGCGACGCCCTCGGGGCGCCGCCGCCGGCGCTGGCGAAGGGGCTGGGCGCCCTGCTCGGCGCCGGCACGGTGCTCCTCGTCGGC
>DASWHY010000074.1:0-4218 GCA_036397955.1 Thermoanaerobaculia bacterium
ATTCAGGGAGTATCTCCACGCGGAGCTTGCTCTCGATCCTCCGCAGCGCTTGCCGCGGGTCAGGCTCGGCCGCGGCCTCGCGCAGCTCGGCCACGATCCGCTCGCCCCGCGACCAGAACTCCGAGCGCTTGACGCCGAAGGCCGTGCATAGGATGCGCAGGGCCTCGCCGCCGGGCTCGTAGCGCCCGTTCGTCCAGTCGCTGATGGTGCTGGCGTTGATCCCGGTGCGCCGCGACAGCTCGGCCTGGCGCCAGCCGCGCTCGCGGAGGTGATAGTCGAGGGCCGCGATGAGCTCGGGATCGCTGTAATCCGCCTGTGGTCCGTCGTCCATGCCATTGTTCTCCATCCGGTGGACCGAACGAGAGTAGCAGATTCTCCGATCTTGTCGTTGCCGTTCCCGCCCTGGTTCGCAGTGGGAGTGGGTGAGGTTCGGCTTAGACTTGGCGCCCATGAGCCCGTGGACCGTCCCCACCCTCGTCGTCGCCGTTGCGGCCGTCGTCACCGCCTTGCTGACGCTGGCGGCGGCGCGGCTGGCGGTGCGCTGGGGCTTCGTCGACCGTCCGGCGGGGCACAAGTTCCACGCCGAGGCGACGCCGCTGCTCGGCGGGCTGGCGCTGGCGGCAGGCGCGCTTCTGCCTCTCGCGGTGCTACGGCCGGATCCGCGCTTCGGATCCTTCGCCGCGGCGGCCGTGCTGCTCGTCGCCGTGGGCCTGTGGGACGACCGGCGCCGCGTCTCGGTCGCGGGCAAGCTCGCGGCACAGTCGGCGGCGGCCCTCGTGCTCGTCGGCGGCGGCTTCCGCGCCGAGGCGCCGCTGCCGGGCTGGGCCGCCGCGGTGCTCGCCTTCCTCTGGATCGTCGGCCTCACCAACGCCTGCAACCTGCTCGACTCCATCGACGGCGCCGCCGCCGGCGTCGCCGCGGTGGCGGCGGCGGGCGGCCGCGCGCCGCGGCCTGGGCGTCAGGGGGGCGGTGACGGCGCTCTACCTGCTCGGCGCCCTGGGCGCCGCCCTGGCCTGGGCGGTCGACCGCGGCGGCGCCGCCGCCGACTGGGGCGTCGGCGTGGCCGCGGCGGCCCTGGCGCTGGCGGGGCTGGTGTGGCTCGAGCGTCCGGCGCTGGGGGACGAAAGGGGATGACCCTGCACGCGATGGGAGAGGCCGTCGAGGCCCTGGAGAACACCATACGTTCGATCGCCTTGAATCCAAAGATGGAACACGCCTACGTGATGAAGGGCTCGTTGGAAGACGACCTGGGGTTCCCGACTCGGGCGCTACGGACCTACGACCGGCTCCTCGAGATCAACCCCGACAGCTACATGGCGTGGCTCAACAAAGGCATCACGTTGATCAAGCAGCGCCGGCACGCGGAGGCGGAAGCGGCCTTCCACCGCGCTCGCGCGGCGTCGTCGCCGCCGTTGTCGACCGCCTGGCCGCAGACCGCCACCATGCGCAGGAACGGCACCCGGCGCAGCCACGCCGCGAAGCGCCGCGCCGAGCGCCAGCGTTCGCCGGCGAGCGCGGCGCGCCGCCGCCGCACGTCGACGACGGCCTCGCGGCCCGCCAGGCAGAGGTAGCCGCCATGGCGCTCGACCTGCCCGCCGAGGGCGTCTCACCCTTGTGCTCGGAGCTGGAGCTCGCAGAGAGCGTCGACGGTGACGCGCGCGGAAGAGCCCCGCCAGGTAGAATCGGCCGACGTTCCCTGGAGGGAGACCTATGGCAAGGCCCATCCGTTGGCTGCACCTCTCCGACCTGCACTACGGCTGTCCCGGCAAGGAGCTGTGGGAGCTGGTCGAAGACGAGCTCTTTCGCGACCTCGACGCCCAGCTCGACCGCCTTGGCACGCCCGACCTGCTCCTCTTCACCGGCGACCTGGCGCATTCAGGGGCGGACGCCGAGTACGCCCAGGTCGACGCCTTCCTCGACGACCTCCTCCGCCGCCTCACGCGCTCCGGAGCCGCGGAGCCCTTGCTCGTGCCCTTGCCCGGCAACCATGACGTCGCCTGGCCGACGGGCCGCGCCGCTCTGCTCTATCGCATCCTGCGGTCTTTCGATGGAACGGTGGACGACCCGGAGGTCGCGGAGATCCATGAAGAGCTCTGGAAAAAGCGCGACGCCTCGTTCATCGACGGTCTCTTCCCCGGCTATCGTCCCTGGTTCGAGCGCCGGGTCCGTCCCCAGCTCGAAGCGCGGGCGCGGACCGTCCACTTCTCGCACTTCCCGTGCGATTTCACGGCCGTGGTGGAGCCCGCGGACGCCTTCCCGCTGACGATCGTGGGCCTCAACTCCACCTGGCTCCAGTACGCCGCGGGCGACTTCGAGGGCAAGCTGCTGGTCCCGATCGAGCAGCTCCGGGCGGCCCTGGCACCGGCGGGCGAACGCAAGCCTTATGCCCTTGTCGACGGCGGCAAGCCGTCGCTGTTGCTCATGCACCAACCGCCCGACTGGCTCAACGACAGAGGGCAGGAGATCTTCGACGCCGACGTCTATCCCGGCGGCCGGTTCTTCCTTTGTCTCTACGGACACATGCACGAAGCCGAGAGCAGAAGGACGGCCACCTACGGCGGCCGGGACCGCTGCTTCTTCCAGGCGCCTTCCCTCTTCGGGCTGGAGAAGTGGGGAAGGTCGGACGAGGATCGACGGATGGGCTACTCCTTCGGCGAGATCCGCGAGGACGGCGAGATCCGAGTCTGGCCGCGCGAGGGGAAAGCACGAGGCGACGGCAGCCGGAGCTTCGGCTTCGACGGCCGGTTCCATCCCGACCACGAGGACCCCGAGTCCGCTGTCATCCGCCGCGTGGGACCAGCGAGCCGGTCCGCGCCGCCCGCGCGGCCCGAGAAATCCGCGGCGGCGGAGCTCGACGCCTACTTGCGGGAGTTGCGCGCCTCGGTGACCCACCTGGAGCTGCGGGGGCTGTCGGTCGACGATCAGCAACAGGCGGCCAACCCGCTGCTGGCGCAGCTCTACACGCCGCTGCGGGGACGGGACGGCGGCGACCTTCGGTCCCTGATGCGGGGACGGGAGGAGCGGCCACACCTCGAAGAGCTCCTGTCCCGCGGGCCGCGGATCCTCGTCGAGGGTCCTCCGGGCTGCGGCAAGAGCACGTTCTTGCGCCACGTGACGTCGCTGCTCCTGGTTCCCGCCCTCGGCGAGCGCGTGGCCGAGAGCCACTCGCGCAGCGCCTCGCGACTGCGGATCGGGACGCCGGTCCCCGTGCTCCTGCGGCTGGAGGGGCTGGGCCGCGCGCTGGCGGAGGCGGGCAAGCCCGCGGACCGCGAGCGCCTGCTCGACCTGCTCGAGCTCGACTGCCGCGCGCGAGAGCTCGGCTTCGACCGCGGGGCCTGGCGGAAGCGCCTGGAGGACGGCCGCGCCTGTCTCCTGCTCGACGGACTCGACGAGGTGACCGCGGCGGCGCTGCGTGCCGGCGTGCTGGAGGTGCTGGAGGACGCGTCGAAGAGCTGGCGCGCGCGCATGGTGGTGGCCAGCCGGCCCTTCCTGACCGAAGGCTTGACGAACGCGGGCTTTCTCAAGCTCGAGGTCGCGCCCTTCGACGACGACGACGTGCGCCGCTTCCTCGACAAGTGGGTGGCGATGCTCGACGAGGAGGACCCGGAGAAGGCCAGGACCGGGGCCAGGAAGGAGTATCGCCGCACGCTGGAAACGGCCATCCTACGGCCGGACATCCGGCGCCTGGCCAGGAGCCCGATGATGTTGACCTGTCTGTGCCTGGTCCACTGGAGCCGCGGCGAGCTGCCGCGAGGCCGGGCGAAGGTGTACCAGGCGGTGCTCAAGTGGCTGTTGGAGGCCAGCGGCAAGCGCCGCCGGGAGCTTTTCGGGCTCTCCGAGGCGGGAGCCTATGAAGCGCTGGCGGACCTGGCCTGGTGGGCGATGACCCACCCGGAGGGCAAACAGGTGACGATGGACCTCGACGGCGCGGCGGCCGTGGCGGCTCCGGCCTTTGAACGCATCCGCCAGGACCTGGACGCTGCCGGCCGTCAGGAGGAGGCGAAACGCTGGCTGGATTTCGAGGCTGGGGTCAGCGGAGTGGTGGAGGAGCTGCCGGCCGGCCGCCTTCGTTTCTGGCACCTCACGTTCAAGGAGTACCTGGCCGCCTGGCGGCTGGCGCAACTACCCGCCGGGAAGGAGTGGTGGCCGGAGATCGAGCCCCGGCTCGCCGACGCGCAGTGGCGCGAAACGGTCGAGCTCTTCGCCTCGTGCCTGCAA
>DASWHY010000075.1:0-4406 GCA_036397955.1 Thermoanaerobaculia bacterium
CTTGACGCCATAGCGGTCGAGGCGCTCCATGGCGGCGTGGATGCCCTCGACCGTCGTCCCCTTGTGGAAGCCGTCGAGGTTCGTCTGGGTCAGCGACTCGACGCCGAAGAAGACGTTGGCGATCCCGGCCTCGTCGAAGAGGCGCCAGAGCTCCTCGTCCTTGGTCGAGTCGACGCGGGTGAAGGCGCTGATGCGCCGGATGCCCGGCTTGGCGCGCGCCATCTGCCGCAGCAGCTCCTTGGTCTCGCCGCGGCGGATCGCCAGGTCGTTGTCGTGGAACATGCCGTAGGGGAAGCCGGTCATGCCGTGGAAGCTCGCCAGGTCCACCAGCACGCTCCCCGCCGGCCGCGTGCGGTAGCTCTGCCCGAGCTGGCGCATGCCGAGGCAGAAGTTGCAGGAGTACGGGCAGCCGCGCGAGAACTGGACGACCGGGAACGGGAAGCGGAGCCGCCCGGTGCGCAGGAAGTTGCCGACGACGCCGGGGTAGTGGTGGATGAGCGACGGCTCGAGCGGGAAGTCGATCTGCTGGAGGGCCGCCCGGCGCGGCGTGTAGACGATCGCGCCGTCCTCGCCGCGGAAGGTGAGGCCGTCGATCGCGCGCGGCTGCGGCGTGCCGCCGGCGTCGAGGTGGCGCAGGAGGTCGAGGACGATCTCCTCTCCCTCGTTCATCACCACGTAGTCGCAGTGGTCGAGGCAGTCCTCCGGCTCGCAGGTCGGGTGCGGGCCGCCGAAGACCACGACCGGCGGCCCTCCCGGCCGCCGCCGCACCCGGTCGGCGAGGCGGTAGCCGATCTTCGCGGTGTGCACCATCGTCGAGACCAGCAGGTAGTCGCAGTCGGCGAGCCAGCGCTCGTCGAGCCGGGTGCTGGCGAACATCGGGAAGTACTTGACCGCGTAGCCGTGGCGGTGGAGGTGCGAGGCGATCGACAGACCGCCGTAGCCGAAGAGGAGGAAGAGGGAGGCGAGGCTGTCGGCGCGCGGGTGACCGGCTTCGATGACGGCCACCTTCTTCTTCATCTCAGACGAGCTCTCGGATGAAGTTCCGCGCGCGCCGCAGCGTCCCCGGCCGCCGCCCCGGCCCCTCGCCGCGCTGCGCCACCAGGTGGTAGGCCTGCAGGCGGTCGACGTGAAAAGCGTGGCAGCCGCCCCAGAGGTAGACGCGGAAGGCGCGGTAGGTCTTCTCCCCCCAGCGCGCCACGATCTCCTCGCGCGCGGCGTCGAAGCGCTCCGCCCAGCCGCGCATCGTCAGCTCGTAGTCGCGGCTCTCGTTGGCCACGTCCAGCACCTTGAAGCCGTGCCAGAGCAGCTCCTGCACGATGTCCTGCATCGCCAGGAAGGTGTGCGTGCCGTGCCAGATGTAGCGGCGGGTGAAGGCGCTCATCTCGTACTTCTCGTGCGAGGCCGAGGCGTCCATGTAGAGCCGCCCGCCCGGGGGCAGGCACTCCCAGGCGCGGGCGCAGAAGCGGCGGTAGGTCGGGATGTGCTCGATGACGCCGTAGATGACGACCGCGTCGTAAGGGCGCTCCGGCCGGTGCTCCAGGAAGTCGCCGCGCAAGACCTCGCCCGGCAGCCCCTCCTCGCGGTAGAGCCGGGTGAGCCAGGCGTGGGAGTCGGCGGCCAGGGTGAGCGACGTGACCTCCACGCCGCGCGCGCCGCAGTAGCGGGCGACGCCCCCCCAGCCGGCGCCGATGTCGAGCAGGCGCATCCCCGGCTTCAGCTCGAGCCCGTTCCACATGCTTTCCAGCTTGTGCTCGGAGGCCTCTTCCAGCGTCTCGCTCGCGTCGGCGAAGAGGCCGTGCGAGTAGAAGCGCCACCGCCGGTCGATGAACGCGTGGTAGAAGTCGTCGCCGTAGCTGTAGTGGCTGGCGATCGCCTGCCGGTTCATGCGCGTCGCCGACGCCAGGAAGAGGTTGCGCAGGAAGGTGAGGACGGTCAGAGGGCCGCTCCGGCCGGCGAGCGCCCGGCGCAGGTCGAGGAGAGCGAGCATGTCCCCCTCGAGGTCCAGCTCCCCCTCGACGTAGGCGCGCCCGAGGGCCATCTCGTCGAGCCCGGCGCGCAGCGGCCGGTCGGAGTGGAGGACGACGCGGAAGGCCGGCGGGCCGGCGCCGATCGAGATCTCTTCCCCGTCGGCGAAGCGGACGGCGCAGGGCACCCCGGCACCTTCGAGGAGGCGCGCCAGCGCGGCGCCCCGGCGGCTGCGGGCCCCTGCGGTCTCGAGCGGCAGCGCGGTGGCCATGCTCTCTCTCCTCTAGGCGGTCGCCTCCGCCGGCTCCTCGAAACCGGGCGGCAGCGGCGACGGCCGGATCGGCGTCCCCCGCAGCACCCGCACCGCGAACCAGTAGCCGGGGTCGAGGCGGCGCGGCCGGAAGGTCGGGCTCGACGGGTGGCGGTGGTGGTAGTTGTGCCCCAGCGGCTCGCCCCCCATGAGGTAGGCGAGGCAGGTCAAGAGCGGCCCCGCGGCGTCGGTGCCGAGGTTGCGGTAGGGCCGCTCCCCCCAGGTGTGGCCGACCGCGTTGACGTAGCCGCTCAACAGCATGTAGGGCACGATGCGCGCCAACCAGAAGGCGAGCCAGGCGGGCCCGGCGAGGACGGAGAACCCGAGCTGCAGATAGAAGTTGGCGTAGGAGGCGGCCTTGCCGTCGAGCAGCCGCAGGAGCCGCTCGCCGCGGAAGGCGCGCAGATAGCGCTCCTCGGCGAAGCGGCGGTGCTCCCGCGCCCAGCGGGTCACGTAGTACCAGGTGAGGAGCATCACGCTCCACACCCCCTTCTCGCACGGCGCGTGGGGGTCGTCATCGGTGTCGGAGTTGGCGTGGTGGTGGCGGTGCGCCGCGATCCAGGTCAGCGGCGGCACGCACGCCGTCAGCCAGAGCCAGGCCGCGACGCTCCGGTTGAACCAGGGCGGGTAGCGAATCGCACCGTGGCAGAGCCCGCGGTGGAGGACCGCCGAGGTCAGGTACTGGTTGAGCTCGCAGACGACGAACCCGAGCAACGCGCCCAGGGCGACGCCCGTCCAGGAGAAGGAGGTCCAAGCGCCCATGCAGGGATTCCCCCCAAGAGAAGAGAGGTTCGCACTCTATACGGCCGCCGCGCGGCAAGTCCACAGCATCGGCTAGGCTGGTGCGGAGGAGGAGAGCGGCATGGCGCGCGCGCGACGCTACTGGCTGATGAAGGTCGAGCCCGAGACCTACGCGATCGAGGACCTCGAGCGCGACGGCACGACCTCCTGGGAGGGGGTGCGGAACTTCCAGGCCCGCAACCTCCTGCGCGACGACGTGCAGCCGGGAGACCTCGTCCTCTTCTACGCCTCGAGCGCCGATCCCTCCGGCGTCACGGGCATCGCGGAGGTGGCGCGCGGCGGCTACCCTGATCCCTTCCAGTTCCAGGCCGGTCACTCCTACTTCGACCCCAAGAGCCGGCGCGAGGAGCCGACCTGGTACGCCGTCGACCTCCGCTTCGTCGAGCGCTTCCCGGCGATCGTGCCGCTCGAGCGGCTCAAGCACACGCCTGGGCTGGAGAAGATGATGGTGATCCGCAAAGGCGCGCGGCTCTCCGTCCAGCCGGTGGTGCGGCAGGAGTTCGAGACCGTTCGCCGGCTCGGGCGCAAGCAGGCCTGAGCGGCCGCGAAAGCGAAGGGGCCCGGCGTCGCCGCCGAACCCCCGCGCCGCCCGCGAGAGCGGTGAGCCCTAATCGACCAGCACCATCTCGTTCCGCGCCAGCCCCATCATCACCAGCGCCCGGTTGACGAGGGCGTCCCGTTGCGCCTTGCCGGCGGTGAGCGATGCCTCCTTGAGCCGCAGGTACGCGCGCGACATGCGGAACGCGGCAAGGCGGTGGAGCCGCCGCTCCTGCAGCACCTGATGGCCGTCCTGGGCGTCGAAGCTGGCGAGCTCGGCGAGCCGCCGGGAGGTCGCCGGGTCGGTCTCCTCGAGCGCCGCGTGCGCCAGGTCCGAGGCCGAGCGGATGTTCTCGAGCGCGTTCATCACCCGCAGGAAGGCGGCGACGTGCTCGACCTCCGTCGTCTCGAGGTGGATGGCGAGGCCGCCGGCCAGCGAGTTGGCGAAGGCGTCGCTGTTGTAGAAGTCGACCGACTCCTCGACCGTCTGGACGGCGTGGTTGTGGAAGAACGGCCCGGTGTCCACCGCTTCGATCGCCGGCTGGCTGTTGAAGCGGCGCATGTTGCCGTCCTCTTCGGGGTCGAAGTCGCCGAAGCCCAGGAACTCCGTCACCGGGTCGGTGAGCGGCGTCGTGCCGAAGCCGCCGTCCGGCGGACGGACGCCGGGCTGCAGCAGGTCGGCGGGGTGGTCGATCATCGCTTCGGCGCCGATGTCGAAGTTGCGGTTTGCCTCGGGATCGAAGGGGCCGTTGGCGCCGGCGTTGATGTGGCAGAAGGTGCACTGCGACTTCTC
>DASWHY010000076.1:0-7022 GCA_036397955.1 Thermoanaerobaculia bacterium
CCCGGTAGTTGTGGCCGTGCAGGTTCTCGCAGCCGCGGGTGTGGCCGCGGATCGCGTGCGCGGCCGCGAACTGGAAGTCCTTGAACACCGTGTGCATCGCGGCGGGCATCGTGCCGCGCCGCGGCAGGGGAGTCAAGGGACGGCTGTCACGAGGCGGTGACGGCCCTCAGTTGGCGGTGAGGAAGGCGACGGTCGGCGGCAGCCCCTCGTCGAGGCCCCGCGGCCGCCAGTCCAGCTCGCGGCGGGCGCGGGTGTCGTCGAAGGCCCAGTGGCGGCCGAGGCTGCTGATCTGCGACGGCTCGAACGGCGGCCGCCGCCCGGCCAGGCGGAAGAGCGGCGCGGTCGCCGCGACGCCAGCGCGCACCAGCCCGACCGGCAGCTCGAGGCGCGGCGGCGCCACCCCGGCGAGCGCGCAGACGCGCCGCACGAGATCGCGCAGTTGGACGATCTCGCCGGCCAGGACGTAGTCGCGTCCAGGCGCGGCGCGTTCCATCACCCGCGCGATGCCGTCGACCAGGTCGTCGAGGAAGACCCAGCTCGTGCGGCGGTCGCCGCCGACCACGGCCGGCAGCCGCCGCCGCATGATCTGCCGCAGGATGGCGTTGGCGCCCTCGCGCTTCCCCGGCGGGCCGTAGACCAGACTCGGGTAGACGGTGTTGACGCGCAGGCCGCGCTTGCCCCACTCCTGGACGGCGCGCTCGGCGGCGTGCTTGGTGGCGCTGTAGGGGCTGGGGAAGGGGGTGAGCGGCCGGGCGGTCTCGTCCGCCGCGGCGCCGTCCGCGGGGCTGCCGCCGAAGTAGGCGATCGAGGAGACCGAGAGGAAGCGCCCGACGCCCAGCTTGTGAGCGAGCGAGGCGGTGTTCTCGCTGCCCTCGACGTTGACGCGGCGCATCCGCTCCTCGGGGGCGCGCACGTCGAGCTCGGCCGCGGCGTGGACCACCCAGTCGGCCCCCGACATCCCCTCGCGCATCGAGGCGCGGTCGGTGACGTCGCCGCGGAAGGTGGCGATGCCGAGCGCCGCGAGCGGCGCGGCGTCGCTCGTCGGGCGCACCAGGGCGCGTACCTCGTGGCCGGTCTCGACGAGCCGGCGGCAGAGCGCCCGCCCGATGTAGCCGGTGCCGCCGGTGACGAAGACGCGCATGGGCCGGCGATTCTAGCGGTCGAGCTCGGCGAGCCGGCGGCGCGCGCCGGCGAGACCGGGGTTGAGCTCGAGCGCCCGCGCGAAGTGCGCGCGCGCCTCGGCGGTGCGGCCCAGCTCGGCGAGCACGATGCCCAGCCGCAGGTGGAGGCGGGAATCGCGCGGCCGCAGCCGCGACGCCTGCCGGAGGTGCAGCAGCGCCTCCCGCGGGCGGCCGCGCCCGTGGAGCCAGCGGCCGAGCGCGGCCTGGGGGCGCGGCGCGCCGGGGGCGATGCGCACCGCCGCCCGCAGGTGCCGCTCGGCCGCGGCGTGGTCGCCGCGGCGCGCCAGCTCCGTTCCCACCCTCATCTCCGCCATCAGGTTGCGCTCGGTCACCGCGAGGGCGTGCCGGAACAGGGTGAGGCTGTCGCGCCAGGTGGCGACCTGCGCGCGCGCGGCGACGGCGAGAGGGGCGATGCCGAGGAGCGCCGCCGCGGCGAGCGCCGCTCTTGTAGCGCCCGGCCGGAGCTTGTCCTGAGCGGAAGCGAAGGATGCCGGGCGTTTCCTCGGCTGCACCAGCGCACACACCTCCCAGACCAGGGCGACGAAGAGCCCGATCGACGGCAGGTAGGTGTAGCGGTCGGCCCGCCCTTGGCTGCCCACCTGCAGCAACCCGATCACCGGCACCAGCATGCCGGCGAACCAGAGCCAGCCGACCGCCAGCCAGGGCGAGCGACGGAAGCGCGCCAGCGCCAGGGCGGTGAGCGCCGCGACGAGCGCCGCCGCCAGCGCCACGCGCCAGGCCGGCTGGGCCGGCGGCAGCGGGTAGAAGACCGCGAGGCCGCGCGGCCAGAACGTGTCGCCGAGGTAGGCGGCGTAGGCGAGCAGGGCGTTGGCGGCGCGGCGCGCGAGCGGCAACGCGGCGAGCGGGAACATCGCCTCGCGCTGGGTGAAGAGGGTGACGACACCCGCCGCCAGCGCGGCGAAGAAGAACGGGAGCTTCTCGCGCAGCAGCCGGCCGAGGGCGCGCCACAGCTCCGCCGCCGGTGCGCCGCGCGGCAGACGCTCCAGCGGCCAGACGTCGAGCAGGAGGAGGACGAGCGGCAGGGTGACGAGCATCGACTTCGCCAGCAGCCCCAGCGCGAAGGCGAGGAGGGCGAGGAGGTAGCGGCGCGTCGTCGGTCGGCGGATCCAGCCGAGCCAGGCGGCGAGCGTGAGAAGAAAGAAGAAGCCGCTGAGGACGTCCTTGCGCTCGGCGATCCAGGCCACCGACTCGACGTGCAGCGGGTGGACCGCGAAGAGGGCCGCGACGACGGCGCTGCGTGCGGCGGCGCCGGTCAGCCGCCGCCAGACGACGAAGAGCAGCACCACGTTGGCGGTGTGGAGGAGGAGGCTCGTCAGGTGGTGGCCGCCGGGGTCGAGGCCGTAGAGCTCGCAGTCGAGCATGTGCGACAGCAGGGTGAGCGGGTGCCAGTTGGCGGCGACCTCGGCGCCCCAGGCCCAGCGGAAGCCCTCGGCGGTGAGCCCGCGCCGGACCTGGCGGTTGGCGGTGACGTAGGCCGGGTCGTCGAGGCTGACGAAGTCGTGTCCGACGACCGGCGCGAAGACGAGGACGGTCAGGAGAGCGAGCCCGAGCACGGGCCCCAGGGAGCGGAGCCGCGCCGTCGCTTGGAGAGGACGCTCCGCCCCCGCGCGAGGACGCCGCAGGCCGGGAATCTTCAATGTTTGCCGTAGGTTAAAGGTCTCGGGACGGGTTGCTGGGAGTTGGGCCCGACCCGGGAGCGAGTGCTCCGGCAATCTCCATCAGCTCCCTCTCCTCCCCCCGCGTCGTCTCCCTCCACGGCGCGGGGCTTTTTGTTTCTAGCCGCCGGCGGCGAGCTGGCGCAGGACGTAGTGGAGGATGCCGCCGTGGCGGTAGTAGAGGACCTCCTGCGGCGTGTCGAGGCGCAGGCGCGCGGGGAAGTTGTAGGCGGTGCCGTCCTCGCGCCGCGCGGTCACCGTCAGCAGGGCGCCGGCAGCGTGGCCGCCGGCGAGCGCCGCCGCCAGCCCGTCGACGTCGATCAGCTCGCGCCCGGTCAGGCCCAGCGTCCTGGCGCTCGAGCCGCCGACGAGCTCCAGCGGCACGACGCCCATCCCCACCAGGTTGCTGCGGTGGATGCGCTCGAAGCTCTCGGCGAGCACGGCGCGCACCCCGAGCAGCCGCGGCCCCTTGGCGGCCCAATCGCGCGAGGAGCCGGTGCCGTACTCCTTGCCGGCGATGACGACGAGCGGCACGCACTCCTCCTGGTAGCGCATCGCCGCGTCGTAGATCGGCATCGGCTCGCCGTCGGGGAGGTGGAGGGTCCAGCCGCCTTCGATCTCCGGCACCAGGAAGTTGCGCAGCCGCACGTTGGCGAAGGTGCCGCGCATCATCACTTCGTGGTTGCCGCGCCGCGCGCCGTAGGAGTTGAAGTCCTTGGGCGCGACGCCGTGCGAGATCAGGTAGCGCCCCGCCGGGCTGTCGGCCTTGATCGCGCCGGCCGGCGAGATGTGGTCGGTGGTGATGCTGTCGCCGACCACGGCCAGGACCCGCGCCGCGCGCAGGTCGGCGACCGGCGCCGGCGCCATCTCCATGCCCGCGAAGTACGGCGGCTGCTTGACGTAGGTGGAGACCGGGTCCCAGGCGTAGGTGTCCCCCTCCGGCACCGGCAGCGCGCTCCAGCGCTCGTCGCCGGCGAAGACGTCGGCATACTGGCGGCGGAACATCTCGGGGTGCAGCGCCCGCCGCACCGTCTCCTCCACTTCCTGCTGCGTCGGCCAGATGTCGCGCAGGTAGACCGGCCGGCCGTCGCCGCCGGTCCCCAGCGGCTCGTGGAGGAGGTCGATGTCGATCCGTCCGGCCAGCGCGTAGGCCACCACCAGCGGCGGCGAGGCCAGGTAGTTGGCGCGCACGTCGGAGTTGATCCGCCCCTCGAAGTTGCGGTTGCCGGAGAGCACCGCCACCGCCACCAGATCCCTTTCCTCGATGGCGCGCGAGATGGCCGGCGGCAGCGGGCCGCTGTTGCCGATGCAGGTGGTGCAGCCGTAGCCCACGAGGTGGAAGTTGAGCGCCTCGAGGTAGGGGGTGAGCCCGGCCTCGGCGTAGTAGTCGGTGACCACCTTCGAGCCGGGGGCCAGGCTGGTCTTGACCCAGGGCCTGGAACGCAGGCCGCGCTCGACCGCCTTCTTCGCCAGCAGGCCGGCGGCGACCATCACCGTCGGGTTCGAGGTGTTGGTGCAACTCGTGATGGCGGCGATCACCACCGACCCGTGCCGGATCTCGACCGCGGGCTCGGCCACGGTTGCCACGGCAACGCCGGCCTCCGCCACCGCGGCGCCGACCGCGGCGGTCGCCACCGGCAGGGCGGAGGCGGCCTTCTTGGCGACCGCCAGGCCGGGCAGCTCTTCGAGGAAGCTCCGCTTGACGTCCGAGAGGCGGACCCGGTCCTGCGGCCGGCGCGGCCCGGCGAGGCTCGGCTCGACGGTGCCGAGGTCGAGCGCCAGGGTGTCGGAGTACACCGGCTCCGGGCTCGCCGCGGTGTGGAAGAGCCCCTGCTCCTTGCAGTAGGCCTCGACGAGCGCGACGTGCTCCGCTCTGCGGCCGGTGAAGCGGAGGTAGTCGAGGGCGACGGCGTCGACCGGGAAGATGCCGCAGGTGGCGCCGTACTCGGGCGCCATGTTGGCGATCGTGGCGCGGTCGGCGAGCGGCAGGGCGGCGAGCCCCGGGCCGTAGAACTCCACGAACTTCCCGACCACGCCCCGGTTGCGCAGCATCTCGGTGACGGTCAGGACCAGGTCGGTGGCGGTCGAGCCCTCGGCCAGCGCGCCGGTCAGGCGGAAGCCGACGACCTGCGGGATGAGCATCGAGATCGGCTGGCCGAGCATCGCCGCCTCGGCCTCGATCCCGCCGACCCCCCAGCCGAGGACGCCCAAACCGTTGATCATCGTGGTGTGCGAGTCGGTGCCGACCAGGGTGTCGGGGTAGGCCCAGGTCTCGCCCGCCGTCTCGCCCGTCATCACCACCCGCGCCAGGTACTCCAGGTTGACCTGGTGGACGATGCCGGTGTCCGGCGGCACGACGCGGAAGTTGTCGAACGCCTTCTGCCCCCAGCGCAGGAAGGCGTAGCGCTCGGAGTTGCGCGCCAGCTCGCGCTCGGCGTTGATCAGGAAGGCGGCGCGGCTGCCGTACTCGTCCACCTGCACCGAGTGGTCGATGACCAGCTCGACCGGCTGGATCGGGTTGATGCGCGACGGGTTGCCGCCCAGGTCGGCCATGGCGTCGCGCATGGCGGCGAGGTCCACGACCGCGGGGACGCCGGTGAAGTCCTGGAGCAGGACGCGCGCCGGCATGAAGGCGATCTCCGCCGACGGCACCGCCGCCGCCTCCCAGCGGGCGAGCGCCTCGACGTCGTCGGCCGAGACGACCGTGCCGTCCTCCAGCCGCAGCAGGTTCTCGAGCAGCACGCGCAGGGCGTAGGGGAGGCGCTCGACCGGCAGCCCGCGCGCTTCCAGGGCCGCGAGCCGCGCGATCCGCAGCCGCCGGCCCCCGACCTCCAGCGTCCCGTGGCTGCCGAAGCTGTCGGTCATACGGGCACGATAACAGAGGGGGGAGGGTGTACGATCTGCGCCATGTCGAGCGCCGGGTCGGAGTTGACGGCCCCCGTCCTGCTGCTGGCCATGCCCCAAGTGCTCGATCCCTTCTTCCACCGCAGCGTCGTCCTGCTCGCCCACCACGAGGACGGCGGCAGCTTCGGCTTCATCGTCAACCGCCCGACCGGCATCCGGGTGAGCGAGATCCTCTCCGGCATGGAGGTCTCCTGGCGCGGCCGCGACGAGGCGGTGGCCTACTTCGGCGGCCCGGTGCAGCCGCAGCTCGGCACCGTCCTCTGGACCCCCGAGGACGGCGGCAACGGCGAACCCGCGCTCGGCGAGACCGCCTCCTGGATCCTGCCGGGGATCGCCATCACCCAGCACATCGGCGACCTCTCCGAGCTGGCCGAGAAGCCGCCGGAGCGCTTCCGCCTGATCCTGGGCTACGCCGGCTGGGGCGCCGGGCAGCTCCTCGACGAGATCCTGCGCAACGATTGGCTCACCGCGCCGGTTAACAACGACCTCATCTTCGGCCCCGACCCCGAGCGGATCTGGAGCAACGCCCTGCGCTCGGTGGGAGTCGATCCCGCCGCCCTCCCCTCCTTCCCTTCGGCCGGGGGGGGCGAGGAGACCACCAACTGATCCGCGCCGTCGTGCAGGTGCTGGCGAACGGCGCGGCCGTCTGGCTGGCGGCCCGCCTCGTGCCGGGGATCGTCTACACCGGCGACCTCCTCTACCTGCTCCTCGCCGGGCTGGTGCTCGGCCTGCTGAACCTCCTGGTCAAGCCGATCGTCACCTTCTTCTCGCTGCCCTTCATCGTCCTGACCCTCGGGCTCTTCTACCTGCTGATCAACGGCCTCATCCTCTGGCTCGCCGCCGCCTTCCTCGACGAGCTGGCGGTGGACGGCTGCCTGCCGGCGATCCTCGGCGGGCTGGTCATCGCGCTCTGCAACTGGGTCGTGCGCGCGGCCTTCGCCAAGGACTGAGCGGTGGCGCCGCGGCGGGCGAAGGCGCGGGCCGGGATCACGCCGGCCGAGGCGCGGCGGGAGTCGCGGCGGGCGAAGCGGCGGCGCACCGCCGAGATCGCCGCCCGCCTGCGCGCCGCCTACCCCGACAGCCGCACCGCCCTCGACCACCGCAACCCGCTGGAGCTGCTGGTGGCGACGATCCTCTCCGCCCAGTGCACGGACAAGCGGGTCAACGAGGTGACGCCGGCGCTCTTCCGCCGCTACCCGAGCGCCCGGCACTACGCCGAGGCGCCGCTCGCGGAGCTGGAGGAGATGGTGCGCACGACCGG
>DASWHY010000077.1:0-13626 GCA_036397955.1 Thermoanaerobaculia bacterium
GCCGTCGGCGGCATCCTCACCGTCCTCTTCTACACCACCTATCTAGGGGTGGGGGCGGAGTAGGCTCTGGTGGCTCGGGGGGAGGCCTGGTCATGAGTGTCGTCAATTGCGTCGCCTATGCCGATGGCCACCGAGACAAGAGCGTCGAGCTCGAGGAGATTGGCGAGGTCCTCAAGCAGCCCGATCGATTCATCTGGATCGGGCTCCACGAGCCGAGCGAGGAGTTGCTACGCCAGGTGCAGGAGGAGTTCGGCCTCCACGACCTCGCGATCGAGGACGCGCACAGCGCCCACCAGCGGCCCAAGGTCGAGATGTACGGCGACTCGCTCTTCGTCGTTCTCCGCACCGCGCAAGTCAATAGCGAAGGACGAGGAATCGAGTTCGGCGAAACGCATTTCTTCATGGGCTCGCGGTACCTCGTATCCATCCGGCACGGATCGTCATTGTCCTATACCGACGTTCGCGCGCGCTGCGAAGCCAAGCCGCCGCTCCTCCGCAACGGGCCGGCGTTTGCGCTCTACGCGCTGATGGACTCCATCGTCGATCAATACTTTCTGATCGTCGATGCCCTGGAACAGCGGCTGCAGGCGCTCGAAGAGAGGATCTTCAGCGAGTCGTTCAGTCGTGAGACCACGGCCGACATTTACGACCTCAAACGCGAGCTGCTCGAGGTCAAGCGCGCCGTCTCGCCGCTCATCGACATCTGCAACCGCTTGATGCGCTTCGATCTGGAGCTGATTCCCGAGGGGACCCGGCCCTACTTCCGGGATGTCTACGACCACGCGGTCCGCATCAACGAGATGGTGGACATTCTGCGCGAGCTGGGGCCCGTGTGCCGCGATCCGGACGACGACTTGGTCCTGGCGACGGCGCTTGCGGCGCACGCCCCACGCTCTCGTGACGGGTGACCAGGATCTGTTGACGCTGGGAGAATATCGAAGGATCGCCATCGTTTCCCCGGCGGCGTTCTGGCGGCTCGAAGCCGCCCTCGAGCACGGCGTTGAGCGCAAACCCGAGGGCACGCAGCCCGCGTGAAGGGGACTGAAATGGACCTCTGGGCCGGCACCAGGGGCTTCGCCTTCGATGAGAGGCGCTGCCTCGCAGTCGGAGGACTATGCTTCGGTGGGGTCGATGAGGCGTAGCTCGCGAAAGCGCCCGCGGAAAAACCCGCGATCACGGCTCAGAAGGGCCTCGGCTTGGAGCTGGGCGTGGGCGCCGATGAGGAAGTCCGCTACCAACCGATCCCGGTCACGCTGGCGGCGCGTCGCCAGACAGTACTCCCGCCAGAGTTCTCCCGCCAGCTCGGCCGCTTCGTGCCGCAACGCTTCGTAGGACACCCCCAGCGTGGCGAGCGCGCCATGGAACGTGGTTTCGTCCGGGAAGTGGGCCCGCACCTCGCCTCACACGATGTCGCAAGCCACGAGGGCACCCGCATCGTAGGCTCGACGAAGGGCTTCTCGCGACGCCGGGCCGAACTCGGGATCGCCTGCGAGGACGTCCAGAAGGACCGACGAATCGACCGCGATTCTCACTTCTTCGTCGGCCGCGGTCCGCGCATCTCGTCGAGGACCTCGTCGACCGGGCGGCCGAGCCGGAGTGTCTCCCAGACTTTGTCGACCGGGTGGCTACCGGAAAAACCCTTGCGGAGCAGGACGCCTTCCTCCTTCAGCTCGAACTCGACGGGCGTCCCTGGCCGTAGCCCCAGCCGCTCCCGCACTTCGACGGGGACGGTGACCTGACCCTTGGAGGAGATCGTGCTTCTCATGGGTAAAGCGTACGGCGCTTTACCACATGAATCAAGCGCCGTCAGTAGCTAGGATGAACCGCCATGGACCTCTGGGCCGGCACCAGCGGCTTCGCTTACGACGAGTGGAAGGGTGGCTTCTACCCCGACGACCTGCCGGCGGCGGCGCGGCTGGGGTTCTACGCCGAGCGCCTGCCGGCGGTCGAGATCAACAACACCTTCTACCGGCTGCCGCGCGCCAGCGTCCTCCAGGGTTGGGCGGAGCAGGTGCCGGCGCGCTTCCGCTTCGCGCTCAAGGCGTCGCAGAAGATCACCCACTTCCGCCGGCTGGCCGGGGCGGAGGACGAGACCTCCTATCTCTTCCGCACCGTCGGCGTCCTGGGCGAGCGCCTGGGCCCGGTCCTCTTCGGCCTGCCGCCCACCCTGAAGCTGGACCTGCCGCGGCTCGAGGCCTTCCTCGACTTCCTGGCCCGCGAGACCGTCGCGGCGCCGGTCGCCTTCGAGTTCCGCCATTCGAGCTGGCAGGACGAGGCCGTCTACGCGGCGCTCCGCGCCCGCGGCTGCGCCCTCTGCCAGGCCGACACCGACGAGGAGCCGCTCGCCGCGCTCGTGCCGACCGCGCCCTTCGGCTACCTCCGCCTGCGCCGCGCCGAGTACGGCGAGGAGGACCTCGCCCGCTGGGCCGCGGCGCTCCAGGCGCAGCCCTGGCGGGAGGCCTACGTCTTCTTCAAGCACGAGGACGCGAGCGGCCCGCTCATCGCCCGGCGCTTCGGCGAGCTGTTCGCGGCGGCGGCGCCGGCCCCGGCGTAGCCCGCAAGCTATACTCGGCGCAGCCGTCATGCGCCGCCTCGTGCCCTTCGCGTCCCACCGCCGCCCGCGGCCGATCCGGCTCGCCGCGGCCCTGCTGCTGGCGGCCGCCGGCGCGCTCCTCGCCGCCCCGCCGGAGGGCGCGCGCCCCGCCGCGGGCGCCCGCTCGGAGGTGCTCCACCTCAGAGTCCGCTCGATCATCCATCCGATCGCCGCCGAGTACGTGCGCGACGGGCTGGCGGAGGCCGACGCCACCGGCGCCGCGGCGGTGGTCCTGGAGCTCGACACCCCCGGGGGCCTCCTCACCTCGACGCGCGAGATCTTCACCGCCATGCTCGGCGCCAAGACCCCGGTCATCGTCTGGGTCGGGCCGAGCGGCGCCCAGGCCGCGTCGGCCGGTTTCTTCATCCTGATGGCGGCCGACGTCGCCGCCATGGCCCCCGGCACCAGCACCGGTGCCGCCCACCCGGTCGGCGGGCAGGGTGAGGACATCCCCGGCATTCTCGGCGCCAAGGTGGAGCAGGACGCGGCGGCTACGATCCGCTCGCTCGCCGCCCGCCACGGCCGCAATCCCAAGCTGGCAGAAGAGGCGGTGGTCAAGAGCCGCTCCTTCACCGCCCGCGAGGCGCTGGAGGCGAAGCTCGTCGAGGTGGTCGCGCCGAGCCTGCCGCGCCTCCTCGCGGCGGTGGACGGCCGCGAGGTCCTGCGCGGCGAGCGCCGCGTCCGCCTGGCCACCGCCGGCGCCCCCGTGCGCGCGGTCGAGATGTCCGCCTTCGAACGGATCCTGTCGGCGATCGCCCACCCCAACATCGCCTACCTGCTGCTGACTTTCGGCGCGCTCGGGCTCTACTTCGAGCTGATGCATCCGGGGGCGGTGCTGCCGGGGGTGGTCGGCGGCATCGCGCTTCTCCTCGCCTTCTTCGCCCTCTCGGTCCTGCCGGTCGACTACGCCGGGCTCGGGCTCCTGCTCCTCGCCCTGATCTTCTTCATCGCCGAGATCAAGGTGACGAGCTACGGCCTGCTGACGGTGGCCGGCCTGATCTCCCTGGTCTTGGGGTCGCTGATGCTCTTCGACAGCCCGGAGCCGGCGCTGCGGGTGAGCCGGCAGGTGATCGCGGCCTTCGCCGTCACGGCGGCCGTTGTCGTGGGGTTCCTGACAGCGATGGTGCTGCGCGTCTTCCGCATGCGCGTGCGGACGGGCGCCGAAGGGTTGGTACACGAGCAGGGAAGGGCGCGCTCGCCGCTGGCGCCGCGCGGCAAAGTCTTCGTACACGGCGAGATCTGGGAGGCGGTGGCCGAGGAGCCGGTGGCGGTGGGGGAGCCGGTCGAGGTGCTGGCGGTCGAAGGACTGACGCTCAAGGTGCGCCGCAGGCCCGCGGCGGCCTAGGAGCGAGGAGAGATCATGGACCTGCTGCCAATCGCAGTCGTCGGTTTCATCGTCCTCGTCCTGCTGCTCAAGTGGATCAACGTCCTCAACGAGTACGAGCGGGCGGTCACCTTCTGGCTGGGCCGGCTCGCCGAGCGGCCGAAGGGGCCGGGGCTGGTGCTCATCTTCTGGCCGTTCGAGAAGATGATCCGCATCCCGCTGCGCACGGTGGTCCTCGACGTGCCGTCGCAGGACATCATCACCCGCGACAACGTGTCGGTGAAGGTCAACGCGGTCGTCTACTTCCGCGTCGTCGACCCGTCGAAGGCGGTGGTGGAGGTCGAGAACTACCTCTACGCCACGAGCCAGCTCGCCCAGACGACGCTGCGCTCGGTCCTTGGCCAGGCCGAGCTCGACGAGTTGCTGTCCGAGCGCGAGAAGCTCAACGACCGCCTGCAGGAGATCATCGATCACCAGACCGATCCCTGGGGGATCAAGGTGTCGATGGTCGAGCTCAAGCACGTCGACCTGCCGCAGGAGATGCAGCGGGCGATGGCGCGGCAGGCCGAGGCCGAGCGCGAGAAGCGGGGCAAGATCATCCACGCCCAGGGGGAGCTCGAGGCCTCGAAGGCGCTGGCGGAGGCGGCGGTCATCATCGCCTCGAACCCCGTCACCCTCCAGCTCCGCTACCTCCAGACCCTGACCGAGATCGCCGCCGAGAAGAACTCCACCATCGTCTTCCCGCTCCCCATCGACCTGATCCGGGCGTTCCTCCCCGCGCCGCCGGAGCGGACCTGACCTGGAGCCTGCCGCAGTGACCGAGCCGCACCACGAGCCGAGCTACTACGAGATCGCCCTCACGAACCGGCAGGTGGTGGTCGCCTTCGCGATCCTCCTGGTCTGCCTGCTCGCCGCCTTCCTCTCCGGCGTCTGGGTCGGGCGCGGGGGGGCCGGAGAGCAGGAGACGCAGGTCGCGGCGCGGAGCGCCCCGCAGCCGGGCGCGGCGCTCGAGGAGTTCGAGTTCTTCGAGGAGGGGGAGGAGAGGAGCGCCCCGGGCGCCGCCGCGCCGCAGGGGCAGACGGGCGCGCCGCAGCCGCAGGCTCCGACGACGTTGCGCGAGGATCTCGAGGAGACGCCGGCGGAGGACGAGCCGGGCGCCCGCGAGCCGGCAGAAGAGGGCGCGGCGGAGGGCGAGGGCGAGGAGGAGCCGGTCGCCGCCCCGCCCGAGCCCCGGCCCCAGCCGCCACCGGCCGCAGCCGAGCCGGCGCGCGCCCCCGCCGGCACCGCGGTCATCCAGGTCTTCTCCTCCGCCGAGCAGAGCCAAGCCAGCGGCGTGCGCGACCGCCTCACCGCCGCCGGCTACAAGGCCTACCTCTCGCCGGTCGAGGTCGGCGGCCGCACCATGTACCGCGTGCGCATCGGCCCCTTCACCTCCCGCGCCAAAGCGCAGGAGGTTGCCGAGCGGGTGCGGAAGTCGCACCGTCTGGATACGTGGGTCACCGAATAGGGGCCCTCCTCGTCGCCGTCCTGGGCGGCGTGGTTTGGGGGCTGTGCTTCGGGCGCGAGACGCTGCCGCTCGCCTCCTGGGCGGCGCTGGCGCCGCTGGTCCTTCTCCTCGGGCACCGCCGCGCGCCGCTCCTCGGCTGGCTGCACGGCACCGTCTTCTGGGCGGTCTCGATCTCCTGGATCGCGCCCACCCTCGAGACCTACGGCGGCCATCCGCGGCCGCTGGCGATCACCCTCACCGCCGGCCTCTGCGCCTTCCTCGGCCTCTACCACCTCGCCTTCGCCTGGCTCGGGCGGCCGCTCTGGCGGCGCGGCGGGGCGCTCGCGCTCGCCGCGCTGCCGGCGCTCTGGGTGACGTTGGAGTGGCTCCGCACCTACGCGCTCTCCGGCTTCCCCTGGAACCTCGCCGGGTACGCCTGGACCGACGTCCCCGGGGCCCTGCCGCTCGCCGCCTGGGTCGGCGTCTTCGGCATCTCCTACCTCCTGGTGCTGGCGAACACCGGGGTCGCCGCCGCGGTGGCGCGCCGGCGCTGGACGCTCGCTGCGGTCCCCCTCCTCCTGCCGCTCCTCCTGCTGCCCGTCGCCGGCCGCTGGAGCCGGAGCTGGAGCGCCGACGCCCCCGATTCCTCGCCCTTCGCCGCCGCCGGCGAGACCGGGCGGCCCTTCCGTCTCCTGCAGCCGAACATCCCGAACCTCGTCGCCTTCGACCGCACCGCCGTCGAGCGCAACTACCGCAAAGTGCTCGCCCTCTCCTACGCCGCCTGCGACCCCGGGAGCCTCGTCGTCTGGCCGGAGAGCGCCGCTTGGCCCTTCAGCTACGCGCGCGATCCCGTCCTCGCCCGCGACCTCGCGGCCCTGGCGCGGCGCGGCTGCACCGTCCTCTTCAACTCGGTCCACGAGGAGGGGGAGAGCTACTACAACTCGGCCTTCCTGGTCGCCGAGGGGCGGCCCGTGGTGCGCTACGACAAGCGGCACCTCGTCCCCTTCGGCGAGTACGTGCCGCTGCAAGGGGTCTTCGCCTTCATGGACTCGCTGGCGCGCAACGCCGGCGACTTCCGGGCCGCCGAGCGGCTGGTCCTCCTGCCCTGGGAGGACGAGCTGCTGGGGGTGGCGATCTGCTTCGAGGTCATCTTCCCGGCCGAGGTGGCGGAGCTGACGCGCGCCGGGGCGACCGTCCTCGTCACCGTCACCAACGACGCCTGGTACGGCGACACCTTCGCCCCCTGGCAACATTTCCGGATGGCCCGCTTCCGCGCCGCCGAGACCCGCCGCCCGCTGCTGCGCGCCGCGATCACCGGCGTCTCGGGCGTCATCGCCCCCGACGGCTCGGTCCGGGCGCAGCTCGGCGTCTTCGAGGAAGGCGTCATCCGCGGCACCATCGCCGGCCGCCGCGGCGTCACACCGTTCGCCCGCCGGCCGTGGCTGGTGCCGGCAGCGTGCAGCTTGCTGGCAGCCGCGGCGCTCGCGGCGGCGTGGCGACGGAGGCGAGAGTGGAGGTCCGGGTAGAGACCCTCATCGACGCGCCGGCCGCGCGCTGTTTCGACGCCGCCCGCGACCTCGACCTCCACATGCGCTCCGTCGCGCACACCGGCGAGAAGGCCGTGGCCGGCCGGACCAGCGGCCTCATCGAGCTCGGCGAAGAGGTGACGTGGCGCGCCCGCCACTTCGGCGTCGTCCAGCACTTCACCTCGAAGCTCACCGCCTTCGACCGCCCGCGCTACTTCCAAGACGCCATGCAACGCGGCGCCTTCAAGAGCTTCGTCCACGACCATTACTTCGAGGAGGAGGGGGGCCGGACGCGGATGCTCGACATCCTCGAGTTCACCGCCCCACTCGGCCCTCTCGGACGCCTCGCCGAGCGCCTTGTCTTGGGCCGCTATCTGAGACGGCTGCTGGGGATGCGCGCTGCGACGATCAAGCAGGCCGCGGAGGAGCCTCCCGGGAAGAACTCCTCCGAGTCAGTTGGTCACCAGATGACGCGATAGCTCAAGAGCCGTAGCGAGCCATCAGGCGGGCGCGGGCCTCTTCATGGGAAACCACGCGGCCCGCCTCCACATCGGCCAAGCCCCAGTGCACGTCCTGCAGGAGCGCGAGGTCCTCGAGCAGCGACTGATAGCTGTCGATGTCGACGAGGATCGCCGCTCCCTTCCCCTCCTGGGTGAGGACGATCGGCCGCCGCGTTTCCTGGACCTGCCGGAGCAGATCTTCCGCCTTGGACTGGAGGTCTGCGGCGGGATGAATGTCTTCGGTCATGTCCAACGAGATCTTCGCCATGAGGAAGGAGCCTCGACTCGCATGCTACCTTGGTGGAGGCCATGAAGACGATCTCTCTGAAGCTGCCGGAAACGTTGGGACGAGGAAGGGGTTCCTGAGCGCCGCCGCGGGCTTGGTCGGCTGCATCGACGGCGGCTCCGAGGACCTCTCCTGCAGCCCTGAGTACCTCGCCGTCTACGGTAAGTGATGAGAGGAGACAAGACAACATGAGTACCTGGAGGGCGCTCCTGGTATCCGCCGCATGCCTCCTGGTCGCCTGCACAGGCAACAAGAACCACACCCCCGGCGACTGCCCGCCGCCGCGGCAGTCCGACGAGATCTGTGCTCAGGTCGTCGTCTGGGCCAAGGACCCGCAAACCGGATCCTGCTGCCAGTATGGGACGCCGTGCAGCGCGCCGGAAGGCTGGAAGATCTACTCTTCGGAGGCTGAGTGCCGGGCGGGTGACTAGGTGGGGAGGCGACGTTTGTTATCATTCCGCCGCCCGAGACACCGTCATGATCGCCTCCGACGTCCAGCAGCGCATCGACCGGCTCGCCGAGCAGCTCGGGGGGCTCCGGGGGTACCTTTGAGGACGCCCGGCTGGAGGAGCAGCTCGCCGAGATCGACCGGCAGATGGAGCAGCCGGGCTTCTGGGACGCTCCGGCGCGGAGCGCGCCGCTGCTGCAGCGCCGGCGCGCCCTGGCGCGCCGCTTCGACACCCTGAAGCGCCTGCGCGCCGACGCCTCGGAGCTCGAGGCCTGGGGCGAGCTCCTGGCCGAGGGCGAGTCCGACCCCGAGGCCGCCCGCTTCCTCGACCGCCTCGAAGAGGACCTCCACAAGCTCGAGCTCCAGCTCAAGCTCTCCGGCGAGGACGACGACAAGAACGCCATCCTGGTCATCCACCCCGGCGCCGGCGGCACCGAGTCGCAGGACTGGGCCGAGATGCTGCTGCGCATGTACCTGCGCTGGGGGGAGCAGAACGGCTACGAGGTCGAGCTTCTCGACCGCCTCGACGGCGAGGAGGCGGGGATCAAGAGCGCCACGGTGGCGCTCCGCGGCCAGTACGCCTACGGCTACCTCCAGGGGGAGACCGGCGTCCACCGCCTGGTGCGGATCAGCCCCTACGACTTCCAGGGGCGCCGCCACACCTCCTTCGCCTCGGTCTACGTGGTGCCCGAGGTGGACGACGACGTGGACATCCAGATCGAGGACAAGGACCTGCGCATCGACACCTACCGCTCCTCCGGCGCCGGCGGCCAGCACGTCAACAAGACCGAGTCGGCGGTGCGCATCACCCACCTGCCGAGCGGCCTCGTCGTCAACTGTCAGAACGAGCGCAGCCAGATCAAGAACCGCGCGACCGCGATGAAGGTGTTGCGCGCCCGCCTCTACGACCTCGAGATGAAGAAGCGCAAGGCCGAGCAGGCCGAGCGCGAGGGGAAGAAGAAGGACATCGCCTGGGGGAGCCAGATCCGCAGCTACGTGCTCCACCCCTACCGGCTGGTCAAGGACCACCGCACCGGCGCCGAGATGGGGGACGCCGACCGGGTGCTGAACGGCGACCTGGACCTCTTTGTCGAGGCGTTCCTGAAAGGGCAGATGGCGGAGCCCGGGGCGCGGGACGAGCTGCCGGCGTAGCCGCCGCCATCGCCGAGCGGGCCCGTGCACGCCTCCGACCTCCGCCTCGACGTCGTCTCCCCCCTGCCGCCCGTCCGCTCGGGGATCGCCGACTACACGCTCGACCTCCTGCCGGAGCTGGCGGCGCGCGCCGACGTGCGGCTGGTGCGCCTCCCCGGCCAGCCGGTGGCGCCGGAGGTGGAGGCGCGCTGGCGGCCGGTGCCGGCCGAGGAGGCCGGCGCCGACGGGCGCCTTCCCCTCTACCAGATGGGGAACAACCACCACCATGCGGGCGTGCTGGCGCTGGCGCTCGCGCGGCCCGGCGTGCTGACCCTCCACGACCTCGTCCTCCACCACCTCCTCCTCGACCAGACCCTCGGCAGCGGCGAGTACGAGCCCTACGAGGAGAGGCTGGCGGCCGACCACGGCTGGATCGGCCGCGCGACGGCGCGCGGCAAGCGCTGGGGGGCCTACGGCGAGGCGCCGACCTTCGCGCTGCCGGCGCAGCGCACGCTCCTGCGGCGGCAGCGCGGCGTCCTGGTGCACAGCGCCTGGGCGACGGCGGTGGTGCGCGAGGACGACCCGGAGCTGCGGGTGCGGCAAGTGCCGATGGGGATCCCGCTGCCGCCGCCGGCCGACCGCGCGGCCGGCTGGGCGGTGCGCCGCCGCTTCGGGGTGGCGGACGACGCGCCGGTCGCCGGCTCGTTCGGCTTCCAGACCCCGATCAAGCGGACGGAGGCGGCGATCGCGGCGCTCGCCGCGCCGGGGCTCGAGCGGCTCCACCTGCTGGTCGTCGGCGAGGTGGCGTGGCAGGTGGACCTGATGGGCGCGGCGCGCGCGGCGGGCGTCGCCGACCGGGTGCACGTCACCGGCTTCGTCGAGTACGCCGAGTTCGCGGCGGCGATCGCCGCCACCGACCTCTGCCTGAACTTGCGCTACCCGACGGCGGGGGAGACCTCGGCGTCGCTGCTGCGGGTGCTCGCCGCCGGGCGGCCGGCGGTGGTCTCCGACTACGCGCAGTTCGTGGACCTGCCGGACGAGGTGGCGGTGCACGTGCCGCTCGGCGCCGGCGAGGCCGAGGCGCTGGCGGCGCGCCTGCGCGAGCTGCTGGCGGACTCGGCGCGGCTCGCGGCGATGGGGGAGGCGGCGCGCGAGCACGTGCGGCGCGAGCACGACCCGGCGCGGGCCGCCGATGCGATCGTCGAGGCCTGCCGCGGCTTCCGCGAGCTGCCGCCGCTCCCTGAGCGGCCGGCCGCGCCACCCCCGCCGACCAGCCTCACCTGGCACGAGCTGCCGGGGCGGCTGGAGGTCGAAGGCGCCGCGGGGCCGTGGGCGCCGGGCGAGCGGCGGCGCCTCCGCTTGCGGCTCGCCAACACCGGCTTCGCCCGCTGGCTCGCCGGCACCAGCGGGCCGGGCGGAGTGGCGGTCGTCGTGCGGCTCTACGTCGAAGGGCCGGAGGGGCGGAGCGACCTCCTCGGCGACCGCCGCTGGCTGCCGCTGCCGCGCGACCTCGCCCCGGGCGAGGAGACGGTCCTCGAGACCGAGGTGCGGCGGCCGCCGGGCCCGGCCGAGCTCTGGGTCGAGCCGCACGTCTTCCAGGGGCTCGACGGCCGCGGCTTCTCCGAGCTCGGCGGCCCCTGGTGGGCGCGGGAGATCTAGGGCATGGGAGGGCGAAGCATCCCCGGCGAGGCCTTGGAGCGCCCGGCACCGGCGTTCGGCGGCGGCTCCGTCGCCGCCTGGGGCCTCTTCGGCCTCCTCTTCGGGCTGACCGTCGCGGGGGTCGTCACCTTCGACCGCGCCGGCCGCGCCGGCCTGGTGGGGGACGAGGCGACCTACGCCATGCAGGCGGCGAGCCTCGCCTTCGATCTCGACCTCCGCTACGGCCGCGCGGACTACGACCGCTTCGTCGCGCAGTGGGGCGGGCCGCCGGACGGCCTCATCTTGCAAAGCCGCGACGGCGGCGCGCGGATCACTTACGGCAAGCCGCCGCTCTACGCGCTCTTCGCGGCGCCGTTCGCGCGCGTCGCGCCGGTGCGCGGGCCGCTCCTCGCCAACGCGATCCTCCTGGCGCTCGCCGCCGCGCTCGCGGCGCGGGTGCTCTCCCGCCACGTCGGCCCCGCGGCGCCGCTCTGGGTGGCCTGCTTCCTCTACGCCTCGGTCGCCTTCGGCTACGTCTTCTGGGTGCATGCCGACCTCTTCCTGCTGGCCTGCGTGGCGGCGGGCTTCGCGCTGGTCTACGAGGGGGATCGGCCGCGCGGGGGACCGATGCCGGAGATCTACGACGGCGAGGAGCTGGCGCCGCGCTGGCGGTTCGCGCTGCGCTGGGCGGCGGCCGGCGCGCTCCTCGCCGCCCCCGCCGCCTACCGGCCGTTCTACCTCGCGCTCCTGGTGCCGGCGGTCATCGCCGCGCTCTCGCACCCCGCCGGGCGCGGCCGCGGGCGGCAGGCGGCCGCGGCGCTCCTCGCCGGCGCTCTTCTCCTCCTCGCCGCCACCTCCGCGGCGCAGTGGCTCGCCGGCGGCTCCTGGAGCGGCTACGGCGGCGAGCGGCAGGGCTTCTACCCGCGCACCGGCTACCCGGAGGTGGACTTCCCGGCCAGCGAATGGCCGCAGTCGGTCCGGCGCTGGGGGAACACCTCCTGGCTGCAGGAGGGGGCGCTCGAGCCGCGCTTCGACGCCCGCCTCACCGCCTGGAACGCGCTCTACTTCCTGGCCGGCGAGAACGTCGGCGTGCTGCCCTACTTCCTGCCGCTCGTCCTGGGCTTCCTCGCCTACCGCGGCGAGCGCGGGCGCTGGGCGATCGTGCCGGCGGTGGCGCTCGCCGCCCTCGGCCTCTTCCTGGTGCGGCCGTTCAACTTCTACGGCGGCGGCGGCGCCCTCGCCAACCGCTACTTCCTGCCGCTCTACCCGGCCTTCTGGTTCCTCGCCGCGCGGCCGCGCCGCGCCGCCTGGGTCGCCGCAGTCGCGGCGCTGGCGGCACCCTTCCTCTGGCCGCTCTGGGCCCACCCGCGTGCCTTCCCGGTGGGGGGGGACGGCCGCTACGCCTACGTCTCGGAGATCGCCCGCCGCCTCCTCCCCTACGAGACGACGCAGAGCCATCTCCCCGGCGGGCGTGACGTGACCCACCACGGGCTGTGGGTGAAGTCGCTGACGCCGGCGGTGGGACCGGTGGGGCAGGGGCGGTCGCTGCGCCTCTCCGCCGACGGCCCCGGCGAGCTCCTCGTCGGCAGCCCGCAGCCGCTGGCGGCGGTCGTCCTCCGCTTCGGCGCCGGGGCGCCGTCGCGGGTCGAGATCGACGGCGGCACGGTCGGCGGCCGGATGTTCGGCGCCGACGGCTCGATCGCCTTCGAGGTCGCGCTCGAGCGGCCGCGCGCCCTCCACCCGATGTGGTGGACCTGGGACGACGTCCATCTCTACTGGCTGCGCCTGTCCTTGCCGCCCGGCGCCGCCCCCGTGCGGCTCGAGATCACGCCGGGCCCCGATCTGGTACAAAAGGCGGCGCGATGAGCGAGACGCAGCGGGCGGAGGCGCCCCCCCGGAGCTGGCTGCTGGCGGTGCGCAAGCGGCTCGCCTCGCCGCCGCCGCGGCGGCTGCCGCCCGGCGAGCAGCGGCAGGCCTCGGTCCTGGTGCCGCTCTTCGTCCAGTCGGGGGAGCTGTGGACGGTCCTCACCAAGCGCACCGACACTCTCCCCACCCACCGCAGCCAGATCGCCTTCCCCGGCGGCGCGCACGACCTGGGCGAAGACCCGTGGGCGGCGGCGCTGCGCGAGGCCGAGGAGGAGGTGGGGATCGAGCCCGAGAAGGTGTTGCGCCTGGGGCAGCTCGACGAGGTGGAGACGCCGGTGGGCTTCCGCGTCGTCCCCTGCGTCGGTGCCGTGCCCTACCCCTACGAGGCGCGCCCCAACGAGGCCGAGATCGCCGAGGTCTTCAGCCTGCCGCTCACCGCCTTCGGCAACCCGCGGATGGTGGAGGAGCGGACGGTGAAGATCGACGGCGTGCCGCGCCACCTCCGCATCTACCACGTCGGCAACCGCCAGGTCTGGGGCCTGACGGCGCGGGTGCTCCAGAACCTGCTGGCGCGGTTGGGGCTCGACGTGCCGGGCGAGGTTGGCTGAGGCGGCGAGCGTGCGCCGCGGCGGCAGTTTCTTCGTCCCTTTCGCCTTCCTCCCGCTCCTCGCCTGCGCCTCCGCCGCCCCTTCGACAGCGGCGCTCGAGCGCCGGCTCGACGACCTCCTCGCCGGCGCCGGCGGCACGGTGGCCGTCGCCTACCACGACCTGGGGACGGGCGCCACCGTCCTGCGCGACGCCCGCCTCTCGCTGCACGCCGCGAGCACG
>DASWHY010000078.1:0-4911 GCA_036397955.1 Thermoanaerobaculia bacterium
CGCCGGCGCCGGCGCCGGCGGTGGCGGAGACGCTGCCCGCGGTCGAGCCGCAGCAGCAGCCGACGGAGGCGACGCTGACGGTGGAGTTCCGCAGCGACCTGCCGCGCGGCACGGTGATCGTGCGGGCCGGGCAGCGCAACCTGCTGCAGCGGCGCTTCGATTTCCGCGAGGGGGGTTTCCTGAGCCGGCGTTCGCGGGGCGGTTGGTTCCAGCAGAGCGTCCAGGTGCCGGCCGGCACCGAGCGGCTCCGGGTCTACGTCACCCCCGAAGGGCAAGCCGCCGAGCTGGTCGAGGTCGCCGGCAACTTTCCCGGCGGCGCCGCCCGCCGCCTCGCCGTCCACCTCACCGCCGGCGGCCGGGTCACGGCCCAGCTGTACTGAGGACCCTGCCGCTCGGGGCTACGCGGCCGCCACCGGCACGCGCCCCTCGGGGCCCCACACGCTGACGGGGCCGAGCGCCGAGAGCTGGGACTCCAGCGTCTCGGCGGGGCCGACGGCGACGATCGCGATCCGCTCGGGGTGGAGGTGGCGGCGGGCGAGCTGCTGCACCTCGTCGGCGTTCACCCCGCGGATGCGCTCGATGTAGCGCGCGAAGTAGTCGTCCGGCAGCCCGTAGGTCGCCAGCATCTCCAGCCGCTTCGCCAGCTCTCCGATCGTCTGCACCGTGTAGGGGAAGACCCCGATCAGGTAGTCGCGCGTCTCCGCCAGCTCCACCGGCGCCACCGGCTCCTCCTGCAGCCGCACCAGCTCGCCGAGCACCTCCCGCGCCGCCGCACCCGTCGCCTCCGTCGCCACCGCCGCCGAGATCAGGAACGGGCCCGGTCCCTGCCGACCCACGAAGCGGCTATGGGCGCCGTAGGTGTAGCCGTGCCGCTCGCGCAAGTTGAGGTTGATGCGGCTGGTGAACTGGCCGCCGAGGAGCGTGTTGAGCACCACCAGCGGCGAGTAGTCGGGGTGGCGGCGCGGGATGCCGGCATGGCCGAGCCGCAGCTCGGTCTGCGCGGCGCCTGGACGGTCCACGACGTGGACCACGACGCCGGGGAGGGGCGCCGGCCGCACCTCCGGCGGCGGCGGGGCGCCGGGGCCGCCGCCGCCGCCGAAAACCCGCTCGGCCGCGGCGACCAGCGCTTCGGGGTCGAGGTCGCCGACCGCCACCAGCGCCGCGTCGCGCGGGCCGTAGTGCCGCCGGTAGTACGCGACGACGTCGTCGCGCGCGATCGCCGCGACGCTCTCCTCGTCGCCGAGGAGCGAGCGGCCGTAGACGGTGCCGCGGAAGATCTCCTCGGTCAACCGCTCGTCGGCCAGGATCGCGGGGTCGTGGCGGCGGCGGAGGAGCTCGGCCAGGCGCTGGCGCCGTAGCCGCTCCAGCTCCTCGGGCGGGAACGTGGGAGAGGTCGCCACCTCGGCCAGGAGTTCGAGCGCGGCCGGGAGGTGGCGCGACAGGACACCGGCCGCGAGGTAGGAGACGTCCCAGTCGGCGCCGCTCGCCAGGTAGCCGCCCAGCAACTCGATGCGGGCGGCGATCTCGAGTGCGCCGCCGCGGACCGTGCCCTCGTCGAGGAGGCCGGCGGTGAGGGTCGAGAGGCCGTGCCGCCCCGGCGGGTCGTGCTGTCCGCCGGCCGGCGTCACCAGCTCGAGCGAAACCAGCGGCACGTCGCCGTGGCGCGCGGCGTAGACGGCGAGCCCGCCCGGCAGCTCGGCGTGCAGGAAGCCGGGGAAGTGGAAGGGGCGGAGCGCGCCCGCCACCGGCGGCAGGGTACGGTCGAGCGCCACCTCCGCGCTCACGCCGCCGCCTCGCGCGGTACGACCGTGACCACGACGCGCCGCTCCGGCCGGCAGACCTCGGCGGCGAAGTCGGCGAGCTCCTCGGGCCGCAGGGCGGCGTAGCGCTCGGCCTCCCGCGCCAGGCCGGACGGGTCGTCGAAATAGGTCGTGTACTGCGACAGCAGGTCGGCACGGTGGTCGAGCTTCTGCAGCACGCCCCAGATGTCGGTCAGCGCCTTGTTGCGCGCCCGCTCGAAGTCCTCGGGCGCGGGGGGCGCCGCGGCGGCGCCGGCGAGGTGCTCTCCCAGCGCCTCGACCAGCGCCTCCGGCTCGATCCCCGGCTTCGCCGTGGCGACGACGTAGAAGGTCCCCGCCAGCTCGGTCGGGTCGAGGTGCACGCCCACCTCCTGGGCGAGCTGCCGCCGGTAGACGAGGTCGCGGTAGAGGACGCTCGACTTGCCGGCCGACAGCACGCCGCTCAGGAGGTCGCCGGCGTACCACTTCGCGTCGCCGTAGGGCGGTGCGCGGAAGCCGAAGTAGACGCGGGCGAGGCGGACGTCGTCCGGCAGCTCCTCGCGGTGCTCGCCATCGAGGGAGGGGAGGTCGGCGGCGTCAACCGGCGGCGGCTGCGGACCGCGCGGGATGTCGCCGAACCAGCGCTCGACGAGCGCCAGGGCGGCGGCGGGGTCGATGTCGCCGGCCACCGTCAGCACCGCGTTGTTCGGCGTGTAGTAGGTGCGGCAGAAGGCCCGCACCTCCTCGAGCGAGGCGGCGGCGATGTCGTCGAGGTAGCCGATGACCGGCCAGTGGTAGGGATGGTCGGCCGGGTAGAGCAGCTCGTGCAGCCGCTCGGTGGCCCGCCCGTACGGCTGGTTCTCCACCCGCTGCCGGCGCTCGTTCATCACCACGTCGCGCTGGGTGTCGAGGTTCTGCTGGGTGACCGCCGGCAGCAGGAAGCCCATGCGGTCGGACTCCAGCCAGAGCCCGAGCTCGAGGTGGTGCGCCGGCAGGGTCTCGTAGTAGTTGGTGCGGTCGTACCAGGTGGAGCCGTTGAGCACGCCGCCGACCCGCTGGACTTGGCGGAAGTGCTCGTGGATCGGCACGTTGGCGCTGCCCTGGAAGAGCATGTGCTCGAAGAGGTGGGCGAAGCCGGTGCGGCCGGAGCGCTCGTTCTTCGAGCCGACGTGGTACCAGAGGTTGACCGCGACCAGCGGCAGCGACGGCTCGCGGTGGAGGACCACCCGGAGGCCGTTGTCGAGAGTGTGGAGCTGGCAGGTGAGATCGGGGAGGATCGCGCCGGGAGCTTGCATTACGCCTCGATTCCGCCTATCCTCTCTCCCATGAGCGCCAAACCCGCCTACCTGACGGAGCGCCAGCGCGAGATCCTGGAGTATATCCAGGAGTTCCTGCGCACCCAGGGCATCGCCCCCACCCACCGCGAGATCTGCGAGCGGTTCGGCTTCTCCTCCTACGGCACGGTCTACAAGCACCTGCGCCTGCTGCAGGACAAGGGATACCTGCGCCGCGACTGGAACCAGAAGCGCGGCATGGAGCTGATCCGCGCCATCCCCGGCGGCGGCAGCACCGCCTCGCAGGTGGACCTTCCCTTCTTCGGCCGCATCGCCGCCGGGCGGCCGATCGAGGCGGTGGCCGGCAACGAGCGCCTGGCGGTGCCGACGCACCTGCTCTCGACCCGCGCCGGCGACCACTACGTGCTGCGGGTGGTCGGCGACTCGATGATCGAGGAGGGGATCCAGGACGGCGACTACGTCGTCGTGCTCCGCCGCGAGCGCGCCGAGGCCGGGGAGATGGTGGTGGCGCTGATCGGCGACGACGCCACGCTCAAGCGCTTCTTCCCCGAGGGGGAGACGGTGCGCCTCCAGCCCGCCAACCCGGCGATGCAGGCGCTCCGCGTCCCGGCCCGCGACGTGCGCGTGCAGGGGATCGTGGTCGGGCTGATGAGGAAATTCTGAGCGCCTGCGCCCTCTTCGCGACCCCCTTCGGCACCGCCCTGGCGGCGGCACGGGAGGGGCGGCTCGTCGGCTTGAGCTTCTTCGCCGACGAGGCGGCGGCGCGCGCGGCCCTCGGCGGCAGCGAGGTGGACCCCGACGCCGAGCCCTTCCCGCTCCTCCGCCGCCAGCTCGCCGAGTACTTCGCCGGCGAGCGCACCGCCTTCGCGCTGCCGCTCGCCCCGGCCGGGACACCCTTCCAGCGCGGCGTCTGGGACGCCCTCCGCGCCATCCCCTACGGCGAGACCCGCTCCTACGGCGAGCTGGCCGCCGCCGTCGGGAAGCCGGGCGCGGCGCGGGCGGTGGGGCGGGCCAACCACGACAACCCGATCGGCGTCGTCATCCCCTGCCACCGGGTGATCGGCGCCGGCGGCGGCCTCACCGGCTACGCCGGCGGCCTCGACCGCAAGCGCTACCTCCTCGAGCTCGAAGGCGCCCTGCCGCGCTCGCTGGCGCTCTGACGCGCCTTCGAGGGTCAGGAGAGCACGCGGTCGTAGACCTCGCGCAGGGGAAGGCGGGCGCCGACGGAAGGGAGATCGAGCACCCGCCCGAGGTCGTCGATCTCGACGAGCAACCAGCGGTCGCTCGCTTGGCGGGCGAAGTGCTCGACGTGCACGCGGTCCTGGGCGATCAGCAGGATCTCGGTGAGCGATTCGAGCGTCCGGTAGTGGGCGAACTTGATGCCGCGGTCGTAGGCCTCGGTGGACGGCGAACGGACCTCGACGATCACCTTGGGATTGAGCAGCGTGTCCACCTCGGCATCCTCGAAGCGGGGGTCGCAGGCGATCGCCACGTCGGGGTAGAGGTAGGAGTTGGTGGCGGGGATGCGCACGCGCATGTCGTTGGTATAGACCTCGCAGCCACGGTCGCGGAGCTGCGGGTTGAGCGCGGTGAGCATGTTTCCGACGAGCAAGACGTGCTTCCGGCTAGCCCCCGTCATGGCGAGGAGCTCGCCATCCAGGAACTCGTTCTTGGTCTCCACCTGACGCCGCTCGAACGCCAGGTACTCCGCGACGCTCATTCGCGGGTGCGGCTCGGCGCTCATGGCGAGACCATACTCTCGAAGCGCCTGCCAAGGAAGCTGCCGCCGTCCTGTACAATGCGCCGCATCCCGACAGGGTGCTGATGGACCTCGACCG
>DASWHY010000079.1:0-1524 GCA_036397955.1 Thermoanaerobaculia bacterium
CCTGGCGCAGCTCGTCGGCGAGGCGCCGGAGGTCCTTCTCCGGCAGCCTGCGCAGGTCCGCCGGCACCCGGATGGCGTCCAGCAGCGGCGTCTTGCTCTCGGTCGTCGTCATCGCGCTCCCGGGGCCCCGCCACCCGGGGCGGGGGCCTCCATCTAAGTTTTGCCCTCACGGTCGCGGAATCAAGGAAAACCACGGCGGCGCGGGGCCTTCCCTAGCACAGAATCCCTTGCGGAATCATTCCTTTTGCGGGTTCCGGCCGGCCCCGGCGGCGCGCGCGAGGAGGGCGCCCGAGATGCCGGTGAGGACTGCCCAAGCGGTGGCCGGCGGCCCGAGGCGGACGCGGCCGGCCAGCGGGTCGGCGCGACGGAGCCTGGCCGCGAGCCGTTCCGCGATGGCGATAATGGCTCCGGATTCGGCGGCGAAGCGGGCGCCGGCGAGGTGGCGGGGGAGCGGCCTTGCCCGCGCGATCAGGCCCTCGGTGGCGTCGAGCGCGCGGTCGATCGCGCGGCGCAGCGCCGGGCCCGCGCGGTCGGCGGCGAGGTCCGCGACGTCCGCGCCCTCGGCGGCGAGCCAGTCCGCCGGCAGGTAGACGCGCCCAAGACGCCTGAAATCGGCGCCGCAGTCCTGGAGGTGGTTGAGCACCTGCAACGCCGCGCACAGCGCATCGGACGCTTTCCGCGCGCGCCCGTCCCCCTCGCCGGCGAGGTCCAGCAGCATGCGCCCGACCGGCGCCGCCGACAGCGCGCAATAGGCCATGAGCGCGTCCCAATCCGCGGTGCGCGGCGTGACCGCGTCGCGGCGGAAGGCGGCCAGCAGATCGTGGGCGTGGCGGGCGGTGACGCCGGTCACGACGAGGCTCGCGCGCAAATCCCGCGCGGTGCCCAGCGCGCCGTCCATGGCGGGGGGCGCCGCCGCACCGAGGTTTTCGTCCTCGCCATCCAACGCGCGCCCCATCGCATCGAGGCGCGCCAGTTTGTCCGCGGGCGCGAGCGCCGGATCGTCGGCGATGTCGTCGGTGGCGCGGGCGAAACCGTAGAACGCGACGACGTGAGGGCGCAGCCGCCTCGGCGTCAGCCACGAGGCCACCGGGAAGTTCTCGTCCCCCCGGCCCTTGGCGCTCGGCACCCTCTCCTCCCCCGTTCCCATGGCGGCATTCTCGCCGCGCCCGGGGTTCCGCTCAAGCGAGGACCTGTCCCAGTTTGAAATCTGGAGTGTTTGAGGTTCGAGACAAACAGATAGGGCGGTTCCTCACGGGGGAGGCGTCAACGGTGTGGTGGGTGCGTCGAGCAGAGACAACAACAGTGAAAAAACGCCATTTTAATCAACATAATACAAGACTTTCAGCTACTGTAACACTTGGTTCGAAAGGACTGCTCACAGCCAGACTTGAGGGTAAGCCAGACATCTTCTCGTGACTAATTTGATCAAAGACGCTTACGATGACACATGCCTTTCGGATAATTCACAATTGAGGTTGAAATCGACTGTTGGACGCCAGCGGTTTGCTGTGACAAGGGGGGGGC
>DASWHY010000080.1:0-14083 GCA_036397955.1 Thermoanaerobaculia bacterium
CGCACGTAGCGGCCGAGGAGGCGCGCGAAGTTGCCGTAAGCGCGTGGATGGTTGCGCGACTTCAAGAAGACGCCTTCGTTCGCCGGCGCCGCCTCGTCCGAGCCGAAGCTCAGCCAGGGGAGCGTGGCGATCTGCCGGCGCACGTTCTCCTCCGACATCAGGAAGTAGACCGTGCCGACCCGGCTGTCGTCCTCGATGACGAGGTCCATCGCCGTCTCCTGCGGCGACTTGCCGCGCAGGCGCGCCACCTCGGCGAGGGTCTTCCCGGTCAGCGGCTTGAGCGCCTCGTTGCGGAAGGAGACGAGGAGCATCTGCTCCGGCCCGGCGGCGACGTAGAAGTTCTCCCAGGCGTCGGTCGGCGCCGCCATCTCGCGCGCCACCCGCTCGCGCGTCGCCGGGTCCTGCAAGCGCCCGATCCAGGCCTGGAGCCCGCCCTCCTGCACCCACGGCGGCATCGCCGCGTCGAGGCCGGTCGCCCCGGCGGTGTAGGTGTACATGTCGGCGGTGATGGCGAGGCCGGCGGCGCGCGCCTCCTCGACTTTCTTCACCACGTCGTCGAGCTTCCCCCAGTTGGGCTTGCCCGCGGCCTTCAAGTGGTAGATCTCGGCCGGGAGCTGGGCGCGGCGGGCGATTGAAATCAGCTCGTCGAGCGCTTCGAGGAGGCGGTTGGCCTCGCTCCGCAGGTGCGAGATGTACATGCCGCCGTGGCGGCCGGCGACCTCGGCGAGCGCCACCAGCTCGTCGGTCGAGGCGTAGAAGGCGGGAGCGTAGATCAGCGAGCTGCCGACCCCCAGCGCCCCCTCCTCCATCGCCCGGCGCACCAGGGCCTGCATGCGCGCCAGCTCTTCGGCCGTCGGCGGGCGGTCGGCGTAGGCCAGCTCGTGGACGCGCACCGTCGTGGCGCCGACGAAGGAAGCGACGTTCGGCGAGACGCCGCGCCGCTCGAGGTGCTCCAGGTACTCGCCGAGGGTTGTCCAGGCGATCTCGAACTTGAGGTCGCCCTGCTGCTCGACGCCCTCCTTCTTCATCGCCGCGTTGAGCGGCCCCATCGAGCCGCCCTCGCCCATGACCTCCAGCGTCACCCCCTGGCGGACGTCGCTCTGGCCGCGGCCGTCGACGAGCAGCGACTCGGTCGCCCAGGAGAGCATGTTGATGAAGCCGGGGGCGACGGCGAGGCCGCGCGCGTCCACCTCGACCTTCCCCTTGGCCCCGGCCGGCAGCGCGCCGAGGGCGGCGACGCGGTCGCCCACGACGGCGACGTCGCCGGTGTACGGCTCGCCGCCGAGGCCGTTGTAGATCGTGCCGCCGCGGACGACGAGGTCGTACTCCGGCGCGGCGGTCGGGCCGTTGGCGGCGGCGCGATGCGGCGCGGCGGCGAGCAGCAGGGCGAGCGGCAGCAGGTGCAGCGATCGGCGCATGCGGGCTCCTCGGGAAGGTGCGCGCGGATTCTACGCGCGCCAGGCGGCGCGGCGCCCGCTGATAGCATCGCCGCAGCCATGGCCGGCTTCGAGCAGTACATCGGCGTCCGCTACTCGGGGCGCAAAGACCCGGGCGACCGCCTGCGCGAGATCCAGGTCTTCGCCGCCCGCGAGGACCACGAGCCGTACCACGAGCTCAACCACGACGACGCGCGCGGCCGCTGGAGCCGGCGCGAGCTGGCCGAGTGGCTGCTCTGGAAGGTGCGGGAGGAGGGGCCGGTGGCGGTGGGGCTCGACCACGCCTTCTCCTTCCCGCAGAGCTACATGGACCGCCACAACCTCAAGAGCTGGGACGAGTTCCTGGCCGACTTCGAGGGGCACTGGCCGACCCACGAGTCGACGGTGCGCGAGCTCCTGCCGGGCAACCCGCGCTCCGGCGACCCCGACGAGCACCGCCTGACCGGCCGCTGGACCGCCTTCCCCAAGAGCGTCTTCCATTTCGACAGCCTCGACAGCCGGGCCAAGGCGACGCATGCCGGGCTCCCCTGGCTCGACTACCTCCGCCGCGCCGGCGACCGCGTCCACTTCTGGCCCTTCGACGGCTGGGAGGTGCCGGAGGGCCGCTCGCTGGTCGCCGAGGTGCGCCCCGCGCGCCTCCGCCACCGCTACCCCAAGGAGGGCCTCAAGAGCGAGGCGCACGAGGCTTACGCCATCTGCGCCTGGCTCCAGGAGCGCGACCGGCTCGACCTCCTCCGCCCCTACTTCACGCCGGCGCTCTCCCCCGAAGAGCGGGCGCGCGCGCTGCTCGAAGGCTGGATCCTGGGCGTCGCCTAGGCCTGTTGGGCCAACAGGCGCCGGAGGGCGCGGTGGACGGTGTCGGCGAGTGCGGGCGAGGGGGCGGCGAAGGCGATCCCGGCCTGCTCCCCTTCACGCCAGCGAACCGTCCCTGCGACGGCGAGGATCGGCGGCTCCCCCGGCGGCGCGAGGCCGAAGCGCACCGGCGTCTCCGGCCACCACGCCTGCGGCGCGCCCGTGACGCCGAGGCCGCCGGCCGAGAGGTTCTCGAGGCGGAGCGGCAGGCGTGCGCCGTCCGTTAGCACGGCCTCGACTTCCACCCCCAGCCGGATGCGCACGTCCCCCTGCCGCGTCACCCCCAGGAGCGCCGTGACGTTCTGGCCGTGGCGGCGGATCACCTCGTTGCGCAGCCGCAGCTCCAGCGGCGGGTGGTCGGCCAGCAGGCAGAGGAGGTCGTCCTTGTCGATGCGCAGGAGCGTGGTCGGGCTGGAGGTGCGGGCGGAGGCGATGCGGCGCACCCGCTCGAGGAGGCCCATCTCGCCGAAGAAGCCGCCCTCGCGGAGGCGCGCCAGGACTTGCTGCGGCTTGCCGGCGGCGTCGCGGAAGACGGTCACCGCCCCCTCGCGCACGAGGTAGAAGGCGTCCACCGGCTCCCCTTCGCGGAAGAGGAGCTCGCCGGCGGCGAAGCGCTCGAGACGGGCGACCGAGAGGACCCGCGCGAGATCGACCTCCTCGAGGTCGCGGAAGAGAGGAATCCGGCGCAGGAAGTTGAGCATGCTGGCGGGCCGGTCATTGGACCTGCGCGTGAAATCGTAGCGGGATGCGTGCCCGCGCCCCGGCAGGACTTGAGCGAGAGTTGAGAGCGATCAGGAGTTGAGCGCGAACGGCTTCTCCGGGTCGATCCCCAACTCGCCGACGGCGCGCGCGGCGACGGCGCGGTCGATCCGCCGTCCAGCGTGAGGGAGGCCGTTAGCGACGAACGCCTTGTGGATGAACCAGCTGCTCGGCCTCCTCGTCGCTGACCTGCTCCGTCGTCTTCTCCAGGAGAAGACCGGCGAGCTGCATGGGCTCCAGGCTCACGTGGCCGTGTTTGCGGATCCTGTCGGATATCTCCTCCAGCCGCTCTAGGGTTCGAGGCGCGAGTGGAACCAGGCGCCGCTCGGTCCAGCGTGGATCCGTGGGGCGCCCACCACCTGTGGGCACGCGGAAGCGCGCTTCGATGTCGGCCAGCAACTGCAGGGCGCCGAAGTACCCGCTCTTGGCGGACACCTTCCCCCTGCGCTCGGCCCCGAGCCCCTCTGCGATCTTGTCCATATCGAGTCGTGTCTTCATGTTCTACTCCACTGTGAAGTTTCGCAGGGCGAAATACTCGTCACCCACGACCAAGCCCACTTCGCCTTGATTGGCGTCGCGACCCATGCTTCGGCAGAAGCTGCCGAGCTCGGCAAGGTTCCCGGAGTCCTGGATGTCGTCTGGAGTCGTGTAGCAATGAATGATGACTGGCTCGTCTTTCACCAGGACACCGCCTCGTTCATCATCACGCCAGATGCCTTTGGCCCTCGGGTACGCGGTCGCGCCCCCGAACACCCCGCCGAACATGTCAAGTGCCGAACTCACCCAGCCTTCCTGATCGATGGGTGTTGCTCCGTCCCGCTCAACGCTGGGGACGAAGAGAACCACGAGGACCCTCTTGCGCCCTCCCAGCAAGCCTTTGCCTGCTGTCGTCGATGAGACCGTACGCCTCTTCATCCGACGGTCAATATAGATCGGTCGCGTCTGCCGCGCAACCGCGCTGCGACCCTCGGATAGTTGAGCGTCTTCAGGAGTTGAGCGCGAACGGCTTCTCCGGGTCGATCCCCAGCTCGCCGACGGCACGCGCGGCGACGGCGGGGTCGATCCCGCCGCCGAGCGCCAGGCGATGGAGCGCCGCCAGCGCGATCGACTCGGCGTCCACCTCGAAGAAGCGGCGCAGCGCCTCGCGGGTGTCGCTGCGGCCGAAGCCGTCGGTGCCCAAGGGGAAAAGACGCCCCGGCAGCCAGCGGGCGATCTGGTCGGGAACGGCGCGCATGTAGTCGGAGACCGCGACGATCGGCCCCTCGGCCCCGTCGAGCGCCGTCTCGAGGTAGGAGCGGCGCGGCGTCGCCTCGGGGTGGAGCAGGTTCCAGCGCTCGGTCTCCAGCGCCTCGCGGCGCAGCTCCTTGTAGCTGGTCGCGCTCCAGACGTCGGCCGCCACGCCGTAGCGCTCGGCGAGGAGCGCCTGCGCGCGCAGCGCCTCGTTGAGCAGCGAGCCGCTGCCGAAGAGCTGGACGCGCGGGCGGCCGTCGGTCTGAGGCTCCGCCGCCCGGAAGCGGTAGAGACCCTTCAAGATCCCCTCGTCGACCCCCTCCGGCTTCGCCGGCATCGGGTAGTTCTCGTTGGTCAGGGTGATGTAGTAGAAGACGTCTTCCCGCCGGCCGTACATCCGCTCCAGCCCCGCGCGCACGATCGCCGCCACTTCGAAGGCGTAGGCCGGGTCGTAGGCGAGGAGGTTGGGCACCGTGCTCGCCAGCACGTGGCTGTGCCCGTCCTCGTGCTGGAGCCCCTCGCCGTTGAGCGTCGTGCGCCCCGAGGTGGCGCCGAGCAGGAAGCCGCGCACCCGCTGGTCGGCCGCCGCCCAGATGAGGTCGCCGATGCGCTGGAAGCCGAACATCGAATAGAAGATGAAGAACGGGATGGTGTCGAGCCCGTGCGTCGAGTAGGCGCTGCCGGCGGCAATGAAGGACGCCATCGAGCCGGCTTCGGTGATCCCCTCCTCCAGGATCTGGCCGTCGCTCGCCTCGCGGTAGTAGAGGAGCATCTCCTTGTCCACCGGCTCGTAGAGCTGCCCGACGTGGGAGTAGATCCCGACCTGGCGGAAGAGCGACTCCATGCCGAAGGTGCGCGCCTCGTCCGGGACGATCGGCACGATCTGCTTGCCCACAGCCTTGTCCTTGAGCAGCTTGGCGAGGACGCGGACGAAGACCATCGTCGTCGAGACCTCGCGGTCGGAGCCGGCGTCGAACTCCTTCCAGAAGCCGGCGTCGGGCAGCGGCAGCGCCTCCTTGCGCGCCTTGCGGCTGGGCAGGGGACCGCCGAGCGCGCGCCGCCGCTCGCGCAGGTACTGCACCTCTTCGCTCGTCTCGCCGGGGTGGTAGAAGGCCCCCTCGGCGAGCTGCTTGTCGGTCAGCGGCAGCTCGAAGCGGTCGCGGAAGATGCGCAGCTCCTCGTCCGAGAGCTTCTTCTGCTGGTGGGTGACGTTCTTCCCCTCCCCCGCCTCGCCGAGGCCGTAGCCCTTGATCGTCTTGGCGAGGACGACGGTGGGCGCGCCGCGGTGCTCGACCGCCTCCTTGAACGCGGCGTAGACCTTTTCGGGGTCGTGGCCGCCGCGGCGGAGGACGCGGAGCTGGTCGTCGGTGTGGCCCTCGACGAGCTTGAGCAGCTCCGGGTGTTGGCCGAAGAAGTTCCGCCGGATGTAGTCGCCGGGCATGACGGTGTACTTCTGGAATTCGCCGTCCACCGTCTCGTTCATGCGCTCGATGAGGAGCCCCGTGTTGTCGGCCTCGAGGAGCGCGTCCCAGTCGCTCCCCCAAATGACCTTGATGACGTTCCAGCCGGCGCCGCGGAAGGCGGTCTCGAGCTCCTGGATGATCTTGCCGTTGCCCCGGACCGGCCCGTCCAGCCGCTGCAGATTGCAGTTGATGACGAAGACCAGGTTGTCGAGCCCCTCGCGCGCGGCGAGGGTGATGGCGCCCAGGCTCTCCGGCTCGTCGGTCTCGCCGTCGCCGAGGAAGGCCCAGACGCGGCGGTCGCCGGTGTCGAGCAGGCCGCGGTCCTGGAGGTAGCGGTTGTAGCGCGCCTGGTAGATGGCGCTGATCGGCCCGAGCCCCATCGAGACGGTCGGGAACTCCCAGAAGTCGGGCATCAGCCAGGGGTGCGGATAGGAGGCGAGCCCGTGCCCGCCGGCGCCGGAGAGCTCGCGCCGGAAGGCCTCCATCTGCTCGAGCGTGATGCGCCCTTCGAGGAAGGCCTGCGAGTAGATCCCCGGCGAGCCGTGCCCCTGGATGTAGACGGCGTCGCCGGCGAAGCCCCCCTCACCGCGGCCGCGGAAGAAATGGTTGAAGCCGACCTGGTAGAGGGTGGCCGAGGAGGCGAAGGTGGAGATGTGGCCGCCGAGGCCCGGATACTTCTTGTTCGCCCGCACGACCATCGCCATGGCGTTGTAGCGGATGATGCTCTTCAGGCGCCGCTCGATCTGGCGCTCGCCGGGGTAGGCGGGCTGGCGCTCGACCGGGATGGTGTTGATGTAGGGGGTGTTGCCGGTCCAGGGGAGGCGGACGCCCCTCTCGTAGCCCTTTTCCAGCAGCTTCTTGAGCAGGAACTCGCCGCGCTCGGGCCCCTCGACGGCGATGACCTCCTCCAGGGCGTCCAGCCACTCCTCGGTCTCGTCGACGTCGGGATCGGCCTGCGGCTCGGTGTACCAGTTCAGCGGCAGCTTCAGCGCGGTGCTCATCGGTGGTCCCCTCTCGGAGCGCCTGCCGCCCCGAGGCAGCCGGCAGCTGCCCTAGGTTGCCACGAGGACCGGGCGGCGGGCAAAGGGCAGGTTGACATTGTAGCCACGTGAAGCTACATTGCGGCCATGGAGAGCGTCGGCATCCGTGAGCTGAAGAACCGTCTGAGTCACTACCTGCGGGAGGTGCGGCGGGGCGAGGTCGTCCAGGTCACCGACCGTGGCGAGGTGATCGCCGAGCTGCGCCCACCGGAGCCGCAGAACGAGCACCAGCGGGAGCTGCTGCGGCGTTATCCCAAGCTCGCAGAACTCGTCCGCAGTGGGAGCATTCGGCTGGGAGGGCCGAACCGGCCGGAAGTGTACAAGCTCCTTCCCGCGGTACTCAAGGGAATCACCTCTGCCGAGCTGCTGGATCAGGACCGGGAGGAGCCCTGAAGCTCTATGCGGAATCCAGCGCCGTTCTGTCGTGGCTCTTCCACGAGTCGGCGGGCAGAGAAGTGTTTCGCCTTCTCAGAGAGGCGGAGGCGGTCTTCTCATCCGCTCTCACTCCGGTCGAGGCCACGCGCGCCCTGATTCGCGCAGAGGCGCGTCGGCATGTCACGCCCGCCGAGGCGCATGAACGGCGAGCTCTTCTCGAGGGCGCTGTCGCGCTCTGGGACCTCTCGCGCATCGACGAGCAGGTTACGGACCGTGTCTGCATGCCCTTTCCCGTCGAACCCATCCGCACGCTCGACGCCATCCACCTCGCGAGCGCCATCCTTGCCCGCGCCGCCGTGCCGGATCTCGCGCTCCTCAGCCTGGACGAGCGGGTGCGCGCGAATGGGCGCGCCCTCGGCTTCACGGTCCTGCCACCGTGATGGCGGAAGCCGGCTGCGGCTCGCTCACTCCGGCCAGAGCCAGCCGAAGGTGCCGGCTGTCAACAGCGCGTAGATCAGCCCGTCGATGACCGCCCGCAGGGTGTTGCCCCACGGCACCCCCATCCAGATGGAGTTGACGATGTTGCCGAGGCCGTAGGCCAGGAAGGCGACGGTGCCGGCGAAGCGGAAGACCTCCAGGTACTCGAGGCCCGCCGGCAGCGTGCGGCCGGCGAGGTAGGCGACGAAGATGCCCACCAGCAGGCAGTAGCCGAACCAGAGCACGAGGTGCTTGCCCATCGTCGGCGCCCCGGCCGGGCGCGCGATCAGGATCCCGATCGGGCCCTGCCGGTACTTCTCCTTCATCTCGGGCGTGCCCATCTCCTTGGCGCTCGCTGCGTACGGGAAGAAGTAGAAGCCGGGCGGGATGCCGCCGCGCCGCAGCCCCTCCAGCGTCTCGGCCTCGTTCGGGAGCTGCTTGTAGTCGCGGCGGTGGTAGGTGAGCGCCATGTGCAGGATCGAGCTCACCACGAAGACCAGCACCGCGGCGACCACGATGGACAACCAGAGGTCCAGGATCGGGATCATGCCGAGCCCTCCTTGGAGTGGGGAAGTTGGTTCAGGCGAGGCTGGAGCGTATCATCAGAAGCGAGCCCGGCGCGGGCGGGACAATCGGAACGTTTTTCCTCGCCGTTCGAAAGTGTTCTTTACAGGAAGGATTCCTAATAAGGAGACGCCATGCCGACACAGATCGAAGTTTTTGCAAGCATCGTCACCTCGGTCGCCACCGGGGCCGTGGGCAAGCTGCTCGACACGAGCGCGGTGCTCGCGCTCACCACTCGCTATTTCATGTGGATCGTCACGCCGGGTAAGAACCAGAGCGGACAGCCGGTGGAGCCGACGCCGCAGGCGGTATGGGACGGGCAGGACGGGGCGATGCTGCGGACCAAGTTCGAGGGCATCGGCATCCTGGCGGCCCAGCAGGCCCCGTCGAGCACGATCAGCGGCACGGAGATCGGTTCCGCTTCGCAGCAGGTCGAGGACGACTCGGACTGCCCCTGGTGCCGGTGAAGCCGGCCGGGCCCTAGCCCGCCGCGGCTGTTGCGGCCGGCAAGACCGGCTCCCCAAGGAGCTTGCGCCCCAGGCGATCGAACTGGCGCAGGAACTCCTCTTCGAGCGCGGCCTTCTCGTCGTCGGGCAGGAAGGAGTGGCGGAGCGCGGTCAGCGAGAAACCGGCGAGGTCGGCCGGCCCGTAGCCGAAGGCCTGCTGGAGGCGGCGGTACTCGTCGGTCAGGGTGGTGTCGAAGAAGGGGGGGTCGTCGGAGTTGACGGTGACCGGCACGCCGCTGCGGTAGAGCCGGTCGAAGGGGTGGCTCGGCAGGTCCTTGACCACCCCCAGGCGCACGTTCGAGCTCGGGCAGATCTCCAGCGGCACGCCGCGCCGCGCCAGCTCGGCGACCAGCGCCGGGTCCTCGACCGACCGCACGCCGTGCCCGATGCGCTCGGCCTGGCAGACCTCCAGCGCCGCCCGCACCGAGCCCGGCCCGGCGTGCTCGCCGGCGTGCGCCACGCGGTGGAGCCCCTGGCGCGCCGCGTATTCGAAGTGCTCGCGGAAGGGGTGGCTGGGGAAGACCGCCTCGAACCCCGAGAGCCCGAGCGCCGCGACCAGATCGCTCTTCCCCGAGAGCGCCCACTCCAGCGTGTGATCGGCCATCTGCGGCACGTTGCGCACGATGTCGGCGACCAGCCGCAGCCGCACGTAGTGCTGCCGCTCCCCCTCCGCCACCGCCTCGGCCAGCGCCTGCCGCAGCTCCTCGCCGTCGCGCCCGTTCGCCAGGTGGGTGCCGATCGTGAAGTGGGCCTCGGCGTAGAGGACGTTCTGCCGCGCCATCTCGGCCATGAAGTCGAGCGCCAGGAGGTGGAAGTCCTCGGGGTCGACGAGCGCCTGCGAGCAGGTCAGGTAGACCTCGACGAAGTGCTCGAAGCTGCGGAAGCGAAACCAGCGCTGCAGCCCCGCCTCGTCGCGCGCCGGCAGCTCGATGCCGTGCCGGCGCGCCAGCGCCAGCAGCGTCGCCGGCCGCATCGACCCTTCGAGGTGGACGTGCAGCTCCACCTTCGGCATGCGGAAGAGGAAGGTGTCGAGGGGCGAGCTCAACGCGCGGGCTCGGCGGCGCGGCGCGGCGCGGGGGCGGCGCCCGCGCCCAGGCGCCGGCCGAGCCGCTCGAGCACCGGCTGCGGCACCAGGCCGGTCAGGTCGCCGCCCAGGCGGAAGACCTCCTTGACCAGCCGGCTGGAGAGGTAGCTGTAGTCCTCGTGCGGCATCATGAACACGGTCTCGACCCGCGGGTTGAGCCGCCGGTTCATGAGTGCCATCTGGAACTCGTACTCGAAGTCGGAGACGGCGCGCAGGCCGCGCACCACGCAGCGGGCGCCCAGCCGGTCCATGAAGTCGACGAGCAGGCCCGAGAAGCTCTCGACGCGGCAGCCGGGGCGGTCGGCGAGGAGCTCGCGCAGCATCTCCAGCCGCTCGTCGACCGAGAAGCAGGGCTGCTTCTCCTCGTTGGCGAGCACCGCCACCACCACCTCTCCGAAGAGCGGGCGGCAGCGGTCGATGACGTCGAGGTGTCCGTGATGGACGGGGTCGAACGACCCCGGATAGACCGCGATGGTTCGGTTCATCGTGCCTCGCGCGAGAGGTCGAAGGTCACGACATTGTACGCGGCGTCGGTCACCCGCAGGAGGACCAGGCGGCTGCCGGCCGGCACTTCGACGTGGAGCTTCTCGCTCCGGCCGTCGAGGAGGCCGTCCTCCGGCTCGGCCGGCTGCCACTCGCCGGCGTCGGCGCTCCACACCGCCTCGCGCAGCGGTGACAGCTCGTCGGAGACCGCGACCAGCAGGCTGCGGCCGCGGGTCACCGTGCCGAGCCGCGGGGCGGTGTGATCGACGACGACCGGCTCCGAGAGCCGCTCGGCCGTCTTCACGTCGTCGGGCTCGTTGCTCGGCCGGTCGGAGGCGACCAGCCGGAAACGGTAGACGCCGTCGGGCAGGACCGTCGCGTCGAAGCTGTACCAGTCCTCGTCGAGATCCTTCGCCACCGGCAGCCAGCCGCCGTCGCCCGTCGCGCCGCTCGCGTCCACCGGGCGGAAGGAGAGCTCGTAGGCGAGCTCGTCGCCGTTGGGGTCGGCGGCACGCCAGCGCAGCGACCGGAACCCCTTCTTCCACAGCGGCTTGAGGCGTCCGTCGTCGAGCTGGTCGGCCTCCTCCAGGGTGGTGAAGATCCCCTCGCGGTTGGGGTGCGCGGGCTCGAAGACCTGGTTCGCGGGGTTGAAGTTCGAGGGCACGAGGATCTGCCCGGGGTCGAGCGCGCTGAGCGTCTCGATCTTCGGGCTGAGATTCTCCTGTCGGTAGGAGAGCTCGACGCCGTAGAGGCGGGGCGAAACGCTCTCGGCGGCGCGGAGCTCTGCCCGCCACTGGACGTAGCGCCCCGCGGGCACGCCGGCGAGGGCCACCTCCTTGCCTTCGCGCGCCTCGGTCCACGGGGACCAGGTGCGGTCGGGCTCGGAGGAGACGCCGCTGCGGAAGGAGAAGCGGACGCCGCTCCCCGCCGGCGCCTCGCCGCGCCAGCGGAAGCTGCCGAAGCGGGCGATCTGGCCGGCGTCGAGCGCGGCGCTGGTGTAGGTGCCGGTCTTCTCGGTGGCGGCGGTCAGGCGATAGAAAGCCGCGGCGTTGGTCGTGGCGAACGCCGGCCCGGGGTCGCCCGGCGCGCCGCCGGCCAGCGCCACCACCTGCCGCTCGTCGACGTCTTTCTCGAGCAGCATCTGGCTGCCGTCGAAGCTGAAGAGCTTGCCTTCGAGCCCCGTCGCCACCCAGAGACGGTCCGCCTGCCAGGAGAGGTCGTAGACCGTCTCGTCGCGGAACTCCCAGACGCTCTCGACTAGGCCGGCGGGCGAGATGCGCACCAGCTCGCTGCGCGGTCCCTTGTCATCCGGCCGGCGCATTCCGATCGCGGCTGCGGCCGCTTCCCCCTCCGCGACGATCACCGCCGCCTGGCTCTGCGCCTCGGGCGAGCCGGCGACGGGTGTCTCGGTCGGCGTCGTCGCCGCCGCCGTGCGCGAGGGTTCGACGAGGCTCGCCTCCGAGGCGACGAGGGCGGCGTAGATCGTGCCGTCCGGCGCGACGGCCAGAGCCACGACCTCCGGCTGCGTCGCGTCGTGGAGGGTGCGAACCTGCGCCGTCCTCGAGCTCGGCGCGTCGAGGCGGAGCACCAGCCCCTCCCCCGCCGTGCCGGCGAGGAGCGCGCCGCCGGGGAGCGGCTCGAGGGTGCGGACGTGGGTGTCGTCGCTGTCGTGGACGAGCTCGCCCTTCTCCTGGCCGGTGACGCGGAAGAGCTTCCCCTGCGTGCCGGTGGCGACGAGGAGGGCGCCGTCGGTGGCGCGGGCGAGCGCCCAGACGTAGGTCTCGCCGCTGGCGAAGTAGAGCTCCCCCTTGGCGCCCTGCGGCTTGGCCGGGATGCGGTAGACCTTGCCGCCCGGCGAGGTGCCGGCGAAGACGGTGCCGTCGGGGTCGGCCCAGACGGCGAAGACCTCGGGCTCGGCGGCGGCGAAGAGCTCCCGGACCTCCCCCTTCCCGCCGACCAGGAAGACCTTGCCGGCGTTGCCGGTGCCGACGACCCAGCCTTCGGGGTGGCGGGCCGCCGAGAGGAGGAAGGGCTCGCCGAGGGCGGTCAACCGCTCGGCGCGGTGCGCCAGCTCGAGCCGGCCCAGCGGATCGACCGAGAGGCCTTCGAGCGTGCCGGCGAGGAAGCCCGCCTGGGTCTGGGTCTGGAAGACGCGCACCTCGCTGGCCGCGAGCGGCGCGGCGGCGAAGGTAAGGGCCGCGAGGAGGGCCGCGGCGGCGCGGGTCTCGCGCCTCATCGTCCCTTCCCCCCTTGCTTCGCTTTGCCGGCCGGGGGCGGCGGTGCGGCGGCCGGCTTCTCGCCCGGCGCCGCCTCCTCGCCCGCGGCGCCCGCCGCTCCTGTCTTCGCTTCGGCGGCCGCCTGCGGCTCGCGGCGGCGCACCTCCAGGTCCACCCGCACCAACCCCTCGACCGGCAGGTCCATGGGCTCCAGGTGCTGCTGGGCGACGGCCAGCTTGAGCGGCACGGCGCCGCCGGTGGGCGTTCCGGCCCAGAGCGAGCGGACCGAGGCCGGGAGGCGCGGCAGCACCTCGCCGGCGATCGCCAGCCCCGGGCCGCCGAAGACGCCGAGCGCCACGATGTCGCGGCGGGAGTGGAGCGAGCCCAGGAGATCGAGCGCCTGGGCGAAGGTCACCGGCTCGACCGGCTCGATGGCGAAGCGGGCGGCGTCCACGCTGGTGCCGTCGCCGACCAGGAGCGAATAGCGGCCGGCCGGCAGGTCCTGCGGCAGGTCGAGCTGGAAGGTGCGGCGGAAGGGGGCGCCGCGGTAGGGGACGAGGTCGACGTTGAGCGCCACCCGCTCGCCCGGCCGCACGACGGTGCGCTCGGCGTGGGCGCCGACGAGCTGCGCCGAGCGCGGCTCGTCCTGCTGCCCGAGGTCCACCTCGATCTCCTCGACGGCCACCCGCTCCAGCGGGTTTTGCAGCAGGTAGGCGGCGACCGCCAGCAGGAAGGTGGCGCTCTGCAGCGCCGCGCCGTCGCCGGCGAAGCTCTGGCGCAGCTCGAGCTGGCGCCCGCCGGAGAGCCGGAAGCGGGCCGTGAGGTCGAGGGCGTGGGCGCCGCCGACGTACGTCGCCGCCTCGAGCCCGCCCAAGGCGGAGGTGGCGAGGAGGATCGGCGTGAACTGCGGCACCTCGGCCAATCGCATGCGGAAGGTGCGCGACTTCTCGGCCCCGCCGACCCGCAGGGTCAGCGGGATCATCGGCGCGGTGACGCCGAGCCGCCCCTGGATGCCGGCCGAGCGGTCCTGCTCGAAGGCGCCGATCGGCACGCCGAGGTTGGCGATCTTGAAGGAGCTGTACTGGTTCGAGATGACGGTGACGATCTCCGAGCTCGCCATCGGCAGCCGGATCGGGCCCAGCCCGAGGAGCGGGTGACCGAACGCGAGGACCTGCTCGCCCTCGACGTCGGTGACCGTGCCGGTGGCCGCGAACTTGAGGTCGCCGTCGATCAGCACCGCGCCGACCGCGGCGCCGGGGGCGAGCGCGGTGGGCGCGACGCCGGGCAGCGCCGTGCCGGCGCCGCCGTTCGCCGCGCCGGCCGAGAAGACCGCCCCGAGCGCCTGCCGCAGGAGCCCCTGGGACAGCTCGCCGAAGCCGGCGGCGGACCACTGGATGCTCGACACACCGCCCGCGGCGACCGGCGGCCGCAGCCGTGCCAACTCGCGCTCGAGCAGTCCGGCGGGGAGCTTGGCGCTGAGCAGGTCGGCGAGCGCCACGGGCGGCAGGGCCGGGCTCGCGGCGGGCGCCGCCGCGGGAGACGCCAGGCTGTTCAACCGCCGCATGTCGGCGATCGGGGTGATGCCTCCCACCGCGTCG
>DASWHY010000081.1:0-3573 GCA_036397955.1 Thermoanaerobaculia bacterium
CGCCGCGCGCTGTGGGAGGCCGCCGAGCCCGACCTGCTCGAGTTCCTGTGCACGCCGCGGGAGCGACTCGCCCGCAGCCGCACGCTCTTCGACTTCTTCCGCCGGGCGCCGGCCACGCTCGCGGCGGGCCCGCCGCTTCCGGCGGTGAGCGTGGTCACTCTCGCCGACGTCGCGGGCGGCGACCTCGCCGGCACCTTCGCGAGCGTCGCCGAGCAGGACCCTCCGGCCGCGGAGCACCTCCTCGTCGGTGGCTCCCCTGCGGCCGCGCCGCCGGGGGTCCGGCACCTTCCGCTCGCCGACGCGGCGGTGGCCGGCGGCGAGTACGCGGCGATGGCGGCCGCCGTCGCGGCGGCGAGGGGCGAGTACCTCCTCTTCCTGTCGGCGGGCGACCGGCTCGCCTCGCCCGCGGCGCTCCGCCGGCTCTTCGCCGGCGCGCCGCCCGCGGCCGACGTCGTCCACGGGCACCACGTCGCGCGCGACGCCGCGGGGGTCGAGCGGCTACAGCTCACCGCCGATCTCTCGCGCACGCTCGCCGAGCTCGACGCGCGCGGCGGCGATCCCGACTGCCTGGAACGCCTTCCCAGCCTCTCGGCGACGGCCTTCCGCACCGCACTCCTGCGCCGGTTCGGCTTCGACCCGGAGCTGCGCTTCGCGGCCGACCTCGACCTCCACCGCCGCCTGGCGTGGGCCGGTGCCCGCTCGCACGCCGCCGACGCCGTCGTCGCTCTGTGCCGGCCTGCCCGAGAGTGGGCGCTCTCGCTGCCGCTCGCCGCGGGCGAGTGGCTGCGCCTCGCCGTGCGGCACGGCGCGGCGCGCGGCGCGCGCCGACGCTACGTCGGGCTCGGCGTCGAAGCGGTCGAGGCGTGGGAGAGGGTGCTCTGGGGCTGGATCGATCGGCTGCGCGGCGCGCGTCGCCGACGCTATCCGCTCGCCGCCGGCGGACGCGGCCCGCGTCCCGCCACGACGAGCGACCGGCACCTCGGCGCGGCGGTGCGAGGGGCGGCCCGCCGGCTGGCGGCGGTCGAACGCGGAGCGGCCTTGCTGCGCCCGCGCCGGCGGGCGGTGCCGGCCGGTGACGGCGACGAGGCGACCTACCTCGCGAGCTTCGCCGACGGCGTCGACTTTCGCCGCCGCGGTCGGCCGAGCTTCGTCGCCCGGCTCGCCGGCATTTCGTGGCCCGAAGGGTGGGGGCGCTGGACCGACGGCCCGCGGCTCGAGATCGGCTTCCGCCGCGCCCTGCCCCACCGCGCGCGCGTCGAGCTCGAGGCGTTCGCCCACCCGCAGGTCGCGGGCTCGCCGATCGAGGTCGCGATCGGCGGCGCCGCGGCGCGCATCGCCTTCGACGGCGAGCCGTTCCGCACCCATGCCGTCGAGCTCGAGACCTCCGGGCGCGAGACGGCCCTCGTGCTCACGATCCCGCTGCCTCCCGCGCCCCCGCGAGGCGAGGCGGAGACGGCGGGCGAGCGCCGCCGGCTGGGGCTCGCTCTGCGCCGGCTGCGCGTCGTCGACCGCGACGATGCGGCCGGCACCTGAGCAGGGGCGGGATCAGAGCGCGGCGCGAGCCACGGCGAGCACATTCCAGGTCGACTCGTCCGGCTCGCGGTCGAGGGTGGGGAACGCCGCCAGCCGGCGGAGCTCGAGGCCGGCCGCGGCGAGACGCGCGGCGAGCTCGGCGCGGTCGAAGTAGCGCATCTCGTGGACCTCGCGCTCGACGAGCTCGCGCGCACCGCCGCGGTCGAGCTCGAGCTCGATCGCGACGCGGCAGACGCGGCGCCCGGGCACGAGGCTCCCCGAGACGACGCGCCGGAGCTCTCCGCCCTCCTCCCGGCGCACGACACTCGCGCGCGCTGAGGGTCCGATCGCTTCGACCGCCGGGCCGTACCAGAGGTCGGCGGCGAAGAGCCCGCTCGGCGCGAGATGGGCGGCCACCGTCGCGAGCGCGTCGGCGAGGTCGTCGTCGGTGACCTGGTAGCCGAGCACGGCGAACATCATGAGCACGGCGTCGAAGCGCTCGCCGGCGCGGAAGCCGCGCAGGTCCGCCTCGACGAAGCGGGGCACGGAAGTCGCGGCAAGTCCCACGGCCTTGCGCCGCGCCTCGGCGAGCATCGCCGGCGAGCGGTCGACGCCGGTCACCCGGTAGCCGCGCCGTGCGAGCTCCACCGTGTGCGAGCCGGTGCCGCAGCCGAGATCGAGCACCGTGTGGACCGGCGCTGCGGCCTCCCGCCGGAAGAGCTCCTCGACGAGGTCGCACTCGCCGGCGTACTGCTTGCCGCGGTAGATCTCGTCGTAGTGCGCGGCGTACGTCGCGCCGAATTGCGCGCTCACCGGAGCGCCCGGACGAGCTCGTCCGCCACCCGATCGAGCTCCGCCGCGGTCAAGTCGAGCCCCGACGGCAGGTAGAGCCCCCGGCGCGCCAGCCGCTCGGCGACCGGGTAGCGCTCGCCGACGAAGAGGCCGCGCCCGTGGAGCGCCGGCTGCTCGTGCATGCCGAGGAAGAACGGCCGCGTCTCGATGCCGGCGCGGTCGAGCCGCGCCGCGAGCTCGGCGGCGTCGCACGGCGCCTCGTCGCGCACCACCACCGCGTACATCCAGTAGATGCTGCGCGCCCAGGCGCGCTCGCGCGGTAGCTCGAGGACTTCGATTCCCTCCAGACGTCGAGCGTACTCGGCCGCGAGCTCGCGTTTGCGGCGCACGACCTCGGCGATCTTCGCGACCTGCGCCCGCCCGATCGCCGCCAGCAGGTTGCTCAGACGGAAGTTCCAGCCCAGCTCCTCGTGCAGGAACCGGCGGCCGCGGCCGAAGCCGAGGTTGCGCCGCGAGCGCAGCCGCGCGACGAGCGCCTCGTCGTCGGTGAGCACCATGCCGCCCTCGCCGGTGGTGATCGGCTTGTTGGCGTAGAAGCTGAAGGTGCTCAGCTCGCCGAAGCCGCCGCAGCGCCGCCACGCGCCTTCCTCGCCTCCGTGTCCGGCGAGATACTCGGCGCCGTGCGCCTCCGCGGCGTCCTCGACGATCACCAGCCCGTGCCGTGCGGCGAGCGCGAGGAGCGGATCCATGTCGACCGGATGGCCGTAGATGTGCACCGCCAGGATGGCGCCCGTGCGGGCGGTGATCCGGCGCTCCACCTGCGCCACGTCCATGCACCCGGTCGCCGGGTCGCTGTCGACGAGCACCGGCATCGCGCCGGCGCGCAGCACCGCGGTGAGGCAGGAGACGATGGTGAACGTCGGCAGGATGACCTCCGAGCCGGCGGGCAGATCGAGGACGTCGAGGGCGAGATCGAGCGCCGCGCTGCCGTTGACGACGGCGACGCCGAAGCGGCGACCGCAGTAGCCGGCCCACTCCGCCTCGAAGCGCTCGATCTCGCGCCCGCCGGAACCGGAAATCGCCCCCGAGCGCAGACAGGCGAGGGCGGCTTCGACCTCCTCGGCGCCGAGGCGCGGCGCGAAGACGGGGATGCGGCTCACGGCTCGATCCTCAGCTCGCTGCTCGAATCGAGCGGTTTCTGGAGCGACAGCCACTCGTCGACGAGGCCGACGCGCCGCCGCTTGCGCAGCCGAAAGCCGCCGAGCGCGG
>DASWHY010000082.1:0-4039 GCA_036397955.1 Thermoanaerobaculia bacterium
CGTGACGGAGCGCCGATCTCGGTGACGGCGCGTCCATCTCGGTGACGGCGCGCCGATCTCGGAGCTGGGCCGCCGATCTCCGAGATTACGCGTCAATCTCGGAGATGGCGCGTCTGTCCGGGAAATGGAGCGCCCGCAACCGAGAGGCGGCGGCCTCGTCGATCGTGCGGCACCGGAAAATGTGCGTGTCGAGGAGGAGCCTCACTCACTCGACCAGAAGTCGTCCGGCAAAGGATCGTCGAAGTCGGGCGCCGTCATCGCGATTCCGGGGTGAAGGCCGAGCGCCCATCTGCGTCCTGGAGCGCCCGTCTGGGGTCTACGAGCGCCCGTCACGATAACCGGGCGCCCTGCGGCCAGCCCGGCGCCGCCCCGCAAGCTCTGCGCCTAGAATCGCGCCTGCATGAGGCCTCGCCGCGATCTGCTCGCTGTCGGCGTGTTTGCCGGCCTGACCGTCCTCTCGCCCGCCCAAGCCTGGGACCCGGTAGGCCACCAGGCGGTGGCGTGGATCGCCTGGGAGCGGATGCCGGAGGCGACGCGGGCCAAGGCGGTGGCGCTGCTCAAGGCGGCGCCGGGGGACGCGGACCTGGCGAGCCTGCTGCCGGCGAGCGGGACGCAGCCGCTGGCGCTGCGCGAGCGGACGCTCTTCGCGCGGGCCGCGGCCTGGCCGGACATCGTGCGCGACGAGGGGTTCCGGGAGCGGCGCGCCAGGTACCACCACGGGACCTGGCACTACATCGACCGCTACTGGGAGAAGCCGGGGCCCGACCGCGGGCCCCGCGAGCGGCTCGACCTGCCGGTGGGGCGCGAGAACGTCGTCGAGCGGCTGCGCGTTCTGAGCGCCGCGCTCGCCGACCCCGCGCGGCCGGCGCGCGAGAAGGCGATCGACCTGGCCTGGGTGCTGCATCTCACCGGCGACGTCCACCAGCCGCTCCACACCGCCTCGCGGGTGACGCCGACGGAGCCCGCCGGCGACCGCGGCGGCAACCTCTTCCCGCTCGCCGGCGAGGCCGACGAGCTGCATTGGTACTGGGACAGCGCCATCACCCGCGCCTACGGGCGCCGTTCCTGGGAGTCGGAGACGGTCTGGGTGGCGCGGGTGGCAACGACCCTCGCCGGCCGCAACCCGCCCCACCTCTTCGCCGGCCGCCTCGCCCCGCGCGCCTTCGAGACCTGGGCGCAGGAGGGGTACCGGATCTGCACCACGCTCGTCTATCCTGAAACCTTGCGCCGCGGCCAGCGGCCGCCGGCGAGGTACCGCTGGACGGTGCGCCGCGTCGCCGAGCCGGCGATGGCCCTCGCCGGCTATCGGCTCGCGGCGCTCCTCGAAGCGGCCCTCGGGAGATGAAGATGCGCGCGCTCCTCTGCGGCTTCGCCGCTCTGCTCTTCGCCGCCGCCACCTGCGGCCCGCCCGCCGGCGACGGCGCCACCGGCTCTGCCTCCAGCACGACCGGCACGACCGCGGGCGACCAGCCCGCCGCGCCCGGCGCCGAGGACCCCTTCGCCCCCGACGACCTGCTGGAGACGCTCTTCCGCTACCAGTTCGAGCACAACGCCTCGGCGCTGCAGCAGAACGCCGCCGCCTACTGCCTGTCGCTCGGCCGCGGCCGGCCGGTGCCGGAATCGCTCCTCCGCCGCTTCGCCAAGTACCGGCCGCCGGTCCACGGGGAGCCGGACTGCCCGAGCGGCGAGGGCGTCCTCACCTTCCAGGTCAAGTCGGTGAACTGGTTGTCGGAGGACGAGGTGGAGGCCCTCGGCGGCTACCACGAAGGGAACTTGAGCTCCTCGACGGAGAGCTTCCGCGTCGCCCGCGAGGGCGGGCGGTGGGTGGTCAAGACGAGCCGCCTGCTGGTGATCTCTTGACGCGCGCCGCGGCCGCGGTCCGTGTGGTCTGACCGGCCGACCGCGGCGCGGCGGGCGCGGCTGGCCGACCGCCTGCGCGCCCTGCTGCCGCCGCCGCGGCCGGGAGCACGCGGCGCCAAGACGCCGCTCGCCGGCACCGCCGCCGTCGAGCCGGTGGCCGAGGAGCTGCGGCAGGAACCGGGCTTCGCCTGGCTGGACGGCGCCGGCTGGGGAGGCGCCCGCCTCTACTCCCGGCCGCTCGCCGTCCTCACGGCGCGCAACGGGCGGGCGACGGTCGCCGGGCCGGGCGGACGCGCCGACTTCGCCGTTCGCGGTCTCGACCTCCTGGACGCCGCGCTCGCCGCCTGGGGCGGCGCCGGCGGCGAGTTGGTCGGCCTCTTCGGCTACGAGCTGGCCTGGGAGCTGGAGGAGCTGCCGCCACCTCCGGCGGACGACCTCGGCCTCCCCGACCTCCACCTCGCCCTCTACCCCGCCGCCCTGCGCCGCGACGCCCGCGGCTGGACGCTCGACAGCACCGACGCCTGGCCGGCCGGCGGCGGCGACCCGCGGATCGCCGCCGAGCGGCGGCTCCAGCGCTTGGCGCGCCGCGCGGCGGAGGCGCCGCCGGAAGGCCCACTCGCCCGCCCGCCGCTGCGTAGCCGTCCCCCCCCCTCCGCCTTCGCCGACGCCGTGGCGCGGGCGGTCGGCCGCATCGCCGCCGGCGAGATCTTCCAGGTCAACCTCTGCCGGCGGCTGGAGGCGCGGCTCGCGCGGCGCGCCGTCTGGCCGCTCTGGCAGCGGCTGCGCGCGGCGAGCCCTGCCGACTACGCCGCCTTCCTCGACCTCTCGACGCCGCGCCGCGCCCGCGCCCTCCTCTCGGTCTCGCCGGAGTGCTTCCTCGCGGTGCGCGACGGGGTCGTCGAGTCGCGGCCGATCAAGGGGACGCGGCCGCGCGGCACGAACCGGAGGAGCGACGCGGCGCTGGCCCGCGAGCTCCTGGAGAGCGCCAAGGACCGCGCCGAGCTGGCGATGATCGTGGACGTGGTGCGCAACGACCTCGGGCGGGTCGCCGTGACCGGCAGCGTCGAGGTGGCGGCGCACGCCGAGCTGATGACCCTGCCGACGCTGCACCACACCGTCTCGCGGGTGCGCGCCCGGCTCGCTCCGGGGACCAACGCCGCCGACCTCCTGCGCGCCAGCTTTCCCCCGGCCTCGATCAGCGGCGCGCCGAAGATCCGCGCCGTGGCGGTGGCGGCGGCCGAGGAGGAGCGGCGGCGGGGGCCGGCGATGGGCGCCGTCGGGCGCATCGCGCTCTCCGGCGAGCTGGACCTCGCGGTCGCCATCCGCACCGCCGTCGCGGCGCGCGGCCGGGTCGCTTACCACACCGGGGGCGGGATCGTCGCCGACTCGGACCCCGAGGCGGAGCTCGAGGAGACGCGGGTCAAGGCGCGCGCCTTCCTCGCCGCGCTGGGCTGGCCCGCGGCGGGCGCCTGGTGAGCGCGGCCTGGTGGAACGGCCGCCTGGTCGCGGCGGAGGAGGTGGCGCTGGCGCCCGACGACGCCGGCTTCCTCCACGGCGACGGCCTCTTCGAGACCCTGCGCGTGGACGGCGGCCGCGTGCGCGACCTCGATGCCCACCTGGACCGCCTGCTCGGCAGCCTGCCGCGCATCGACCTCGAGATCCCCGAGGGGCGCCGGGCGCTGGCGGCCGCCGTGCGCACCGTGGCCAAAGCGGCGCCGCGGCCGGCGGCGCGGCTGCGGATCACGGTGACGCGCGGCGTTGGCGGAGAGCCGACCCGGCTCGTCACCGCCGTGCCCTACGCACCGCCCTCGCGGGCGATGTACCGCGAAGGCGTCGCCGCCGTGGTGCTCCACGACCTGCGCCTCGAGGCGCGCGGCGCGCTCACCGGCCTCAAGAGCCTCTCCTACGGCGCGCACGCGCTGGCGCTGCGGCGCGCCCGCGCCGCCGGCGCCTGGGAGGCCCTCCTGCTCGACAGTGAGGGCCTGCTCATGGAGGGCTCGCGCAGCAACGTGGTCCTGGTGCTGGAGGCGGGGCGGGCCTACACGCCGCCGGCCGCCGAAGGGTGCGTCCCCGGCACCGTCCGCCGCCGCCTGCTCGAGGCCGGGCTGATCGACGAGGGGGAGGTCTTCGACGACGACCTCCCGGCCGCGAGCGAGGTGCTGCTGACGAACAGCCTGGT
>DASWHY010000083.1:0-2568 GCA_036397955.1 Thermoanaerobaculia bacterium
CTGGTCCGCGGCTTGACCGCCTGGGACGGGGCCCTCCTCACGATCGGCAGCACGATCGGCACCGGCATCTTCCTCACTACCTCCGACATGGCGCGCGTCCTGCCGCATGCCGGGCTGGTGCTGCTGGTCTGGCTCGCGGGCGGGCTCCTCACTCTGGCCGGCGCCCTGACCTACGCCGAGCTGGGCGTCCTCTTCCCGCGCGCCGGCGGCCTCTACCACTACGTCAAGGAAGCTTACGGCCGCCTGCCGGGCTTCCTCTACGGCTGGGCCGCCTTCCTCGTCATCATGTCGGGGGGGATCGCCGCGCTCGCCGTGGCCTTCGGCGAGTATCTGGGGAGCTTCCTGCCCTGGTTCTCGACCCGGCACGTGCTGGTCGCCGTGCCGCTCGGCGGTTGGACCTGGACGCTCTCCGGCGGCCAGGTGGCGGCGGTCGCCGCCATCGTCTTTCTCACCGCCGTCAACCACCTGGGGCTCAAGGAGGGGGCGGGGCTGCAAAACGCCCTGACGCTGCTGAAGGTCGGCTCGATCGTGGTCTTCGCCGGGCTCGGCCTCTTCGCCACGGCCCCCGCCGAGCCGCACCTCTTCGCGCCGCTCGCCGGCGGCGCCGCCGGCGGCCTCCTCGCCGCCTTCGGCGTGGCGATGATCGCCGCCCTCTGGACCTACGACGGCTGGTACGGCCTCACCTGCTCGGCCGGCGAGGTGCGCGACCCGGCGCGGGCGCTGCCGCGCGGGCTGATCGGCGGGACGCTCGTCATCACCGTCCTCTACTTGCTCCTCAACCTGGTCTACGTGCGGGCGCTGCCGCTCCCCGAGCTGGCCGGCGCGGCGCGCGTCGGCGAGGCGGCGGCCGCGGCGCTCTTCGGGCCGACGGGGGCGCGCCTCCTCGCCGCCGCCGTCCTGGTCTCGACCTTCGGCTGCCTCTCCTCGACCATCCTCTACAGCTCGCGCATCTACCAGCCGATGGCCCAGGACGGCCTCTTCTTCCCCGCCCTCGCCGCCGTCCACCCGCGCTACCGCACGCCGGTGCGCTCGCTCTGGGCGCAGAGCGGCTGGGCGATCGTCCTCACCGTCTCCGGCACCTACGAGCAGCTCTACACCTACGTCGTCTTCGTCAGCGTCGTCTTCCACGCCGCGATCGGGACGGCGGTCTTCGTCCTCCGCCGTACGCGGCCCGAGCTGCCGCGCCCCTACAAGACCTGGGGCTACCCGGTGGTGCCGGCGCTCTTCATCCTGGCTTGCGTGCTGCTGGTCTGGAACACGCTGGGCGAGCGGCCGGTCGAGTCGCTCTGGGGGCTCGGGCTCCTGGCGCTGGGGCTGCCGGTATACTGGCGGTTCCGCAGACGCACCGTGACGACTGGACCCCAGGAGAGCTGAGAGTGCTCGACACGCTCACCCACGAGAGCTTCGCGCCGCACGTCGGCAGCCCCTTCGAGGCGCGCCTGCCCGAGCGGACCCTCCGCTTCGAGCTGCTCGAGGTGGTGCCCAGCAAGGACGAGGCGCCCGGACGGCGCCGCCCCTTCTCCCTCGTCTTCCGCGGCCCGTGCGAGCTCTACGTGCCGCAGCAGATCGTGCCGCTCGAGCACGCCGCGCTCGGCAAGCTGGAGATCTTTCTCGTGCCGATCGGCCTGGACGCGGAGGGGTACCGCTACGAGGCGGTGTTCAACTAGAAAGCCCGGGGCGCCCGCTCAGGCGCGGGCCGCCGGCTGCGCGGCGGCGCCGGCCACAGCACCGCGCACGAAGGTCTCGATCGCCGCCGCCGGCCGCGCGCCGGCGGTGCGCGCCACCTCGGCGCCGCCCAGGTAGACGGCCATCGTGGGGATCGACTGGATCCCGTAGGTCGCGCCCACCGCCGGATCGACGTCGGTGTTGACCTTGACGACCAGGAGCTTGCCGGCGTTGCGCGCCGCCACGTTGGCGATCTCGGGCGCCACCATCTTGCACGGGCCGCACCACGGCGCCCAGAAGTCCACCAGCACCGGCAGGGCGCTCTTGCGCAGGACCTCTCGCAGCTCGTCCGCGCGGTCCACGGCGAGGGGCTCGGACGGCGGTGGCAGGGGCGTCTTGCACGCCCCACACCGCGCCTCGCTGGCCAGGCGCTCGTAACGCACCCGGTTGGCCTTGCCACAGGATGGGCACTTGATGACGACCCCATCACTCATGCGCTCTCCTACTGGGGCAGCCGGCGGTCGAGCTGGTCGTAAGAGAAGCGGATCATCGACCGCGTCTCGGCGAACTCCGCCGTCATGTCGCCCCGCAGGCGATCGACCTTGCTGTCGACCATCACGACCCCCTCGGCGACGAGCCGGATCTCGGCGCGCAGCCCCTCGGCGACGACGTCCATGTGGCGGCGGGTGTCCTCGACGGAGGCGCTCAGCGCCGCGAAGGACATTCCCCGCGCCTCTGAGGACGCGCTCAGAGCTGCGAGGGAGCTGCCCTGCGCTTCGACGGTCCTGTTCAACGCCGCTAGGGAGCCCCCCTGCGCTTCGACCGTCCTGTTCAACGTCGCGAGGGAACCCCCCTGCGCTTCGACGGTCCTGTTCAACGCCGTGATGGAGCCAGTCTGGGCCT
>DASWHY010000084.1:0-5859 GCA_036397955.1 Thermoanaerobaculia bacterium
CTGGTCCGCGACGCGCTCGCCGCCGCCGCCGGCCGCGTCGACGACCCGCGCGCGGTCGCGCCGCTGCGGGCGCTCCTGGCGCGCGCCGACGGCGCCGAGAACGGCGCCGCGAGCGGGCTGGTGGCGCACGGGCGGCCCGACGTCGTCCTCCCCTTCCTCGAAGAGCCGGCGGGCTCGCCGCGCCGCCGGGCCGCCGCCCGCGCGCTGGGGATGGCGCGCGACCCGGCCTCCCTCGCGGCGCTCGACCAGGCCCTGCGGCGGCGCGGCGACGGGCTCGATCCCGACGTCGCCCTGGCGCTCGTCCGCCGCCGCCGGCTCGACCCGCTCATCGCGGTCCTCGACGCGAAAGCTCCCGCCGCCGATCGCCGCGTCGCCGCCGGCGCCCTCGCCGCGAGCCCCGAGCGGCGCGCCGAGCTGGCGCTCGAGCGTGCCGTCGAGCGCCGCGACCTGGCGGCGGTCGCCGGCGCGCACCTCCGACTCATCCGATTGGGCCGCCCGGAATTCGAGGAGCTCCTCGTCGCCGCCCTCGCCGCCGGCGGCGACGAGAGGATGGCGGTGCGCTTCTGGGAATGCGGCAACCCGGCGCTCGCCGCCGCCGGCAAGGCCTGGCTCGAGGCCCACGGCCTCAAGGAAGTCGCCGGCCAGTGGGTCGTCGCCGCCGGCTTCGACTACGTCATCCTCCCCGGCGCCCCCGCAGCGCAGCGCGAGCCGGAGGTGCGCTGGGGGCGGCCGTAGCGGGGTGATAGCGGCTGTCTCCGGTCACTTGTAGAATGTGAAAAAAGCGCAAAGGTTCGACAAGGCGAGGAGCGGGGCATGAATTGCGACGTCTGCAGCACGCCGATCGATCTGCGTGATTTCTACATCCTGCACACCACAGACGTGGCGTACTCACCTGATTACTGGGACACGCTCGTGCAACTGCACGAGACGCTACGGCCTGGTCACCTGCGCGACGATCGCGCGGACTTCTATGCCGAGGTGATGCGGATCTCCCTCTATCGCTCGAACTGGGCCATCTGTCCGGCCTGCATCGATCTCTTCGCCACCGATCGGAAGAAGGCACGTCGTTGGGCTGTGGAGTATGCCGCGCACCCGCAGGCCGCTCGCATCCCGGAAACAGCGCCGGTCGATTCCAACCGGACGCTCGCGGTTGCACAGGCCGCCATGGAGCGGCGGTATGGAGCCGGCTCCGAAAGGGGGCGCATCGCCACCAAGGCGGCGAGCACCGCGCAACGCGCGCTGGGCGGCCCCAGGACCGTCGTCGTCTCCGAGGAGATCGGAACCCGGCGCGCCAACTTCTGGCGGCTATTCAAGAAGACAACGGGACTCTAGAGCGGTCTCGGCGAGGTCCAGTGGCGCACGTCAAACTGAGCGAGCGCTCGGAGCGCGATCCCGGCGGCAAGAAGGTGGATCTCTATCCCGAGGTCGGCTTGGTGCGGACCCTGGTGTTCAAACGCTGCCCCGAGACCGCGCGGGAGCGCCTGCTGCCGGCAGTAGTCCGGCTCCTGGCCCGTATCGCGGTGAGCCCGAGCAAGCGACTCCGCGAGCGAGACTTTCCGATCTGGATGGGCGAGGCGACGAACAGCCTCGGCACGGAGATGTCCACGATCGCTCTGCCGGACCCCATCGCCTATCCGGTGTTCAAGGAGTTCTACGCGGCGTTTCACGGCTGGGACGCGTACATCGAAAGCGGCGCCTACCTGCTGGCGGACGGCGGGGGCGAGCCGGCCGCGCGATACTCCCAAGGCGGCATCGTGGTGTACGGCGGGGCTTTCGACCCGCCGGACCAGCTTCCGAGCTGCCTGCGCGATCTGGGCGTCAACATCGAGCTGCGCAGTTGGCAGCTTCAGAGCGCGGGCGGTCGGCGAACCAGATATGCCAGGGCGGAGCCACCCCGCCGCGCCGCCAGCTTCGTTTCCACCACGGGCTCGCCACTCGATAAGCGGCACACGCTCGATTCCTGGTCGGACAACCGCGACATCATTCTCGAGTTCCTCTACGACCTGAAGGCTCCCTGCGGATTCAAGCAGCTCCAGGAGTTGCTGGGGGACTCCTTCGGCATCGGTGTCGCCTTGGAGCCGTCGCCGAGCTTCGACCGCTACGGCTGCATCCGTCTCGGCTGGCTGAGGGACGATGACAAGTCGGCCCCGGTGCGAATCCTGATCAACAGCCGACTCGACGACCGGCTCAAATACGCGGTGCTCGCCCACGAGCTCGCGCACTACGTTCAACACTTTCCGCTGCTGCTCACCGGCCAGATCGTCGAAGAGCAGTCCTGGACCATGCCGGAGCTCGAGGCCTACTACCATGACCTTCTCCGGCGCGATCACCCGCAGCTCCTGCGAGACGTCGAGCTGGACGCCTTCGAGCTCGCGTCCTTCTTCTTGATCCCGCCGCAGCTTCACCCGGTCGGGAGGTTCGCATCCGCCATCCTCGAACGAGGCCAGAATCCCGAGCCGGCGCTGCTGATCTGGAGATGGCTGCAAACCTGGTTCCCAGAGGGAAGTGCAGAGCCTCCGTCCTGGTCGCGCTACGACGCCATCAGGGAACGGGCCGATCGCGAGGTGCAGAGTGCGATGAGACCGGAGGACGGGGCCGACTCGCTCTTCGGCTGCACTCTGGCGGCGGCATTGCGCGTGGAGAGCGATGAGCTCAGCCACTCGCGGGTGGAGGGAGAGATCCTCGCCGTGCTGCAGAAAATTCTGGGCTTGCTGGCGATGACTGCTCCGCTGGACCTGCGCGAGGCCCGGGAGAACATCAGGCGCCGCCTTTCCCGCGACGGGGAAGCGGCGGGACCCGACCTCCCGAATCTCGATGAGCTCAGTCTCGGGACGCGGAGCTTCTGCCGGGAGCTGATCCCGCCGCTGCGCCCGCAGGAAGGGACGGTGTTCTTCCCCCGGATTCCGCTCGTTCCAGCGTCCTTCAACCCCACGGGTGAAGTGGCGGGCGACTGGCAGTATCTCCAGCGGCTGGACAGCTCGCCGTACGGGACGGTCGAGGACTGGAGGAATCACCGGCCGGAGTACGGGGTCGTCCTGTACCGATTCGAGACGTGGCAGCAGGAGCTCCTGCGGAGCCTCTAGGTCGCGGCATGAGCTCGCCGGCGCAGGTAGTGATCACGCGCGACACCTTCCTCGGCCAGCTTGGCCTGATGGATTTGAGCTCGAGGATTCGTGACCGCCGGGAGGGCGACGAGGTCTACAAGGCCGTGCTCGGATTCCTGCAGGCCGAGAACGCCGTCGAGCTCCGAGAGGCTTCCGGGGGCCAGGTGCGCGAGCTCAATCTCATGATCCCGGGCACACCTCTGCACGTGCGGCTCACCAGCGAGCTCAAGGAGAAGTTGAACGGGCTGATGATCATCGCGCTGATTCTCCTCGGCATCGGGCAGGGTGCATGGCCGACGGTCGGGACGGCCGTTCTGGCAGGACTGGTCGCGAAAATCACGAAGCTCCGCAAGGAGTACGGAGAGCTCTGTATCGTCGAGAGCCTCGGGGAGGTCGCGAAAAGGTCCGACGAGTCGGTCTGCACCAACCTGTACGGTCGCCCATGTCGGTATCCGAATGCAGCGTGCCAGTTCATGAAGTCCGAGGGACAGACCTGTCTGTTCGGGCTCGCCGAGATCAAGCAGACCCTGACAGCGCTCGAGGCCAGGGACGTTCTCCGACGAGAAAACAGCGTCGAGCCTTTCATCTGGAAGGTCCGGCTCTGATTGAGGCTGCGCCTCATCACACCGCGCTGATGCTCCGCCGAGTAACACCAGCCGCCCTCAGAGCGCCCATTCGTTGTTCGCCAGCTCTGCGCGGAACGGCCGAGCCGTTCCCTGCGCGTTTCGGTCGGACGCGCCCCACTCACACTCATGGTGCCTAACCCCACCCCGGCAGCACCCCGCAGGCGGATCGCGTTCCTCATCACCCCGCTCGTCGAGACGGCAGGCAACGTCCGCGTCGGCTCCTGGTCCGACGACCGGCGGACCTTCGCCTACGTCTTCCAGGACTTCACCACGCCGCCGGACGTCTACATCGGCCGCGCCAGCGACGCCGCCGACCGCCAGCACCGCGTCACCGACCTGAACCCGTGGGTGCGCGAGGAGATCGCGCTGGGGTCGGTCGAGCGGGTGCGGTGGCCGAGCTTCGACGGCAAGGAGATCGAGGGCCTGCTCCACCTGCCGCCCGGCGCGCCCGCCGCTCCGGGGCCGCGCCCCCTTCTCGTGCACGTCGCCTGCGGGCCGGGCTGCGCCTGGCCCAACCAGTTCGCGGTCAAGAACCACGTCTGGGCGGGGCAAGGCTACGCGCAGCTCTCGCCCAACGTGCGCGGCACGAGCAACTACGACGACGAGCTGATGCGCGGCAACCAGTTCGACATCGGCGGCGGCGACCGGCAGGACCTCCTGGCCGGCGTCGACGCCATGATCGCGCGCCGGATCGCGGACCCGGAGCGGCTGACGATCGACGGTTGGTCCTACGGCGCGATCCTCGCCGGCTACACGCTGACGACGACGACGCGCTTCAAGGCCGCGAGCCTCGGCCTGCGGCAGCCGCGCCACCTCCAGATCCGCGACACGGAAGACCTCGCCTGGATGCAGCGCTTCGTGGGCGGCTCCCCGCCGGCCCCTCCTTAACGCGCCGCCCCGAGGAGCGGCCAGACCACCCCGGCGAGGAAGGGGCGGTGAAACAGGACGGGCAGCGGCGCCGCCAGCCAGAAGAGCGTCCAGCCGCGGCCGAGCCACGCGGGCTGCGCCAGCGGCCGGCCGGCCCTCTCCAGCCCCCGCTCGGCCAGCATCAGCGCCCCGTGAAGGGCGAAGTAGGTGAGCGGCAGCCCGAAGCCGGCCATCACCGGCAGGCTGATGGCGATCTCGTGGAGCAGGCCCGAGCCGAGGAAGGCGGCCACGACGGCGGCGCTCCGGCCGAGCCGGGGCAGCAGCGGGCGGTAGATCGCGAGCGCCGTCAGCTCCGAGAAGGCCAGGTTCCAGCGCCGCCCCCAGAACTCCCGCAAGCTGGTGGAGCGCAGCGGCGCCCTGAACAGCGAGTCGGTGCGGGCCCCCGCGAGGCGCCAGAGGCCCGCGAGCAGGTTGAACACCCCGAAGTGGAGCATCAGGCTCAAGCCCGGCAGGGCGAGGGCGGTGGCGGCAAGGATCCAACCGGCGGCCCAGGCGCGGCGCGCCAGGAGGAAGAGCGCCGCGCCGAGCGCCAGCCGCACGACCCCGCGCGCGAGGAGCCGGCCCGCCCCGGGGAGCCGCCTCTCCCCGAGGCGCGCGAAGAGGGCGGGACGCATCCCCGGCCAGGCGGCGGCGAAGGCGAGCCAGCGGGCCGGGGAGAGCTGGGGCCCGCCCGACAGCCGCTCCTCGACCCCCGCCACGGCCTTCATCGCGTAGAGCAGCGCCGCGATGATCGCCAGCATGCGGAAGCCCGCCGGCTCCCCCGCGCTCAGCCGCTCGGCGCAAGCGAAAGCGGCGGCCACCAGGGTCCACGCAGCGAGCCGGGCCGCCCCCGGCCGGCGGATGCGGGTGACCGCCAGGCCCAGTCCCAGGATCGCCAGCAGCAGCGCCGCCCCGGCCCAGACCACGAGCGGCCCGGAGGGTGTATAGGCGCTCATCCCGGCCGCAGGTCGTGGAGCAGCGCCGCGCCGTACACGACCACCAGGCCGGCGAAGAGCGCCACCAGGGCCGCCTCCGCGAGCCGGTACCGCGCTCCCCGCGGCATGTGCGTGCGGTCGAACCAGGCGAACTGCGCCACCAGCCGCACGCTCCAATAGGCCGCGATGAAGCCGCACACCGCCGCCGCCAACGGCGAGCGGTCGAGGAGCCACCCCGGGGCGAGGAGCGAGACCAGGCCGAAGCTGACGTTGAAGCCCCAGATGTAG
>DASWHY010000085.1:0-5793 GCA_036397955.1 Thermoanaerobaculia bacterium
GCTGCCGGCGGGGGTGGCGGCGACCGACGTCGCCGGCCACTGGATCACCCCCGGTCTGATCGACACCCACGTCCACCTCTCGCAGACCGGCTGGGCCGACGGCCGGCCGGACGCGCTCGACGTCCGCGACGGCCACCCCTACGAGCGGGTGCAGGCGGCGCTGCGCGCCCACCCCGAGCGCCTCCTCCGCTCGCAGCTCTGCTCGGGCGTCACGGCGGTCTTCGACGTCGGCGGCTACCCCTGGACGCTCGGGCTGCGCGCGGAGGTCGAGCCGCGCACCGACGTGCCGCGCCTCGCCGCCGCCGGCCCGCTCCTCTCGACCCTCGACCACTGGCTCAACCTCCCCGGCGAGCGGCAGTTCGTGCCCATCCCCGACGCCGAGACGGCGCGCGCCGCGGTGCGCGACCTCGCCGCCCGCGGCGCCGACGCGGTCAAGGTCTGGTTCATCGTCGAGGACCCCGCGGACGTCGGCAAGCTCGAGCCGATCGTCGCCGCGGCCGGCGCCGAAGCGCGGGCGCGCGACCTGCCGCTCATCGTCCACGCCACCGGCCTCGCCGAGGCCAAGGCCGCGCTGCGCGCCGGCGCCAAGCTCCTGGTGCACAGCGTCTGGGAGCCGATCGACGACGAATTCGTCCAGCTCGCCAAGGCGAGCGGCGCGATCTACTCGCCCACCCTCACCGTCCGCGACGGCTACGTCCGCCTCTTCGCCGCGGCCGCCCGCGGCGAGGCGCCGGCGATCGACGACCCGAACGGCTGCGTCGATCCGGCGACGCGCGCGAAGCTCGCCGAGACCGCCGCCCTGCGCGAGCGCGTCACTCTCGACCCGGCCGCCCTCGCCGCCCGCGAGCGCCGCACCGCCGACGGCGCCCGCATCGCCGCCGCCAACCTCAAGCGCCTCGCCGCAGCCGGCGTCCCCATCGCCCTCGGCACCGACGCCGGCAACCCGCTGACCCTCCACGGCCCCGCCATCCACGCCGAGCTCGAAGCGATGGAAGCCGCCGGCCTCACCCCCACCCAAGTCCTCGTCGCCGCCACCAGCACCGCCGCCGCCGCCCTCGGCCGCGAAGACCTCGGCACCCTGGCCCCCGGCAAAGCCGCCGACCTCCTAGTCCTGGCCGCCGACCCCACAGCCTCCACCACCGCCTACCGCCACCTCCGCTGGCTAGCCCGAGGCGGCGAGCTGCGCTCGCTCGCCGACCTCCAGGCTCTCGCCACCGCGCCACCGGAGCCTCCAAACTAGTTTTCAGGTAGGAGAACAACGGTCCCGGGCCGCTTGGGGGTGCTCCCTCCGGGGAGCTCTGAGCGAGCGCCGTGCAAGCCGGGACGAAGGCCACGAGAGGTGGCGCGCGATGCGAAGCGCAGGCGCGCGCCTCAGATCTGAAGTCCACCGACGCGCGCGCCGGTCCCCGGAGGGAGCACCCCCAAGCGGCCCCCTCGCCGAGGGAATGGAGTTAGTCTCTTAGTCCGTTGGACCTAAAGGCATGCGCGAGACCCTCCCAGGCGGGAACTACGTCCAAACGAAGTACTGGCACGCCCTCGACAACGGCCGCGTCCAGTGCGACCTCTGCCCCCGCTTCTGCAAGCTCCTGGAAGGCCAGCGCGGCCTCTGCTTCGTCCGCGCCCGCGAGCGCGACCAGATCGTCCTCACCACCTACGGCCGGTCCTCCGGCTTCTGCGTCGACCCCATCGAGAAAAAGCCCCTCAACCACTTCCTCCCCGGCACCCCAGTCCTCTCCTTCGGCACCGCCGGCTGCAACCTGGCCTGCAAGTTCTGCCAGAACTGGGACATCAGCAAATCGCGCGAGGTCGACACCCTGGCCGACGAAGCCAGCCCCGAGAAGATCGCCGCCGCCGCCCGCCGCCTCGACTGCCGCAGCGTCGCCTTCACCTACAACGACCCCGTCATCTTCCACGAGTACGCGATCGACGTCGCCGCCGCCTGCCGCGAGGCGGGGATCGCCGCCGTGGCGGTGACCGCCGGCGAGGTATGCCCCGAGCCGCGCGCCGAGTTCTACCGCTTCATGGACGCCGCCAACGTCGACCTCAAGGGCTTCACCGAGCGCTTCTACCGCCAGGTCTGCGGCGGCGAGCTGGGGCCGGTCCTCGACACCCTCAAGTACCTCAAGCACGAGACCGCCGTCTGGTTCGAGATCACCACCCTGCTCATCCCCGGCGAGAACGACGCCGACGCCGAGCTCGACGCCCTGACCCGTTGGGTCGCCGCGGAGCTCGGCCCCGACGTCCCGCTCCACTTCACCGCCTTCCACCCCGACTGGAAGATGCTGGACAAGCCGCCGACCCCGCCGGCCACCCTCACGCGCGCCCGCCGCATCGGCCTCGCCAACGGCCTGCGCTACGTCTACACCGGCAACGTCCACGACGAAGCCGGGGGGAGCACTTACTGCCACGGCTGCGGCGAGGTCGTCATCGGCCGCGACTGGTTCACCTTGACCGACTGGCACCTCGACGAGGCCGGCCGCTGCGCCGCCTGCGGCACCCCCTGCCCCGGCCGCTTCGAGCCGCGCCCCGGCACCTGGGGTGCGCGCCGCCTGCCGGTACGCCTCGCCCACGCCGCGGCGTAGGCGCTAAACCCGGCGCGTTTCCCCGCGTAGTAGCCTCCGAGCCCTTGGCCTCGGAAGGAGTTCCTGTGCGCAAGAGCCCCCTCGTCTTCGCCGTCGTCCTGCTCGTCCCGGTCCTCGCCGCGGCGCAGGCTGCGGCCCCGCCCGCCGGCGAGAGCCGCCTCCTCCGCTACCCGGACGTCCACCGCGACAGCATCGCCTTCGTCTACGCCGGCGACGTCTGGACGGCGCCGGCGGCCGGCGGCACGGCGCGGCGGGTGACCTCGCACCGGGGCGAGGAGCTCTTCCCCAAGTTCTCGCCCGACGGCCAGACCCTCGCCTTCACCGGCCAGTACGGCGGCACGCGCCAGGTCTTCACCATCCCGGTCGCCGGCGGCGTGCCGCGCCAGCTCACCTTCTACAACGACGTCGGGCGCATCCCGCCGCGCGGCGGCGTCGACAACCAGGTGCTCGGCTGGACGCCGGACGGCAAGCACGTCCTCTTCAACGCCCACCGCACCCCCTGGAGCGACCGCATCGGGCGCCCCTACAAGGTGCCGGCGGCGGGCGGCATGGAGGCGCCGCTGCCGATGCCCGAGGGCGGCACCGGCACGCTCTCGCCCGACGGCACCAAGTACGTCTACACGCCGGTGATGCGCGAGTTCCGCACCTGGAAGCGGCACCGCGGCGGGCGGGCGCAGGACGTCTGGATCTACGACCTCGTGGGCAACAGCGCCGAACGCATCACCGACTTCGAGGGCACGGACAACCAGCCGGTGTGGATCGACGACACCATCTACTTCACCTCCGACCGCACCAACCGCCTCCAGCTCTACGCCTGGACCGCGGCCGACCGCACGCCGCGCCAGGTCACCCACCACGACCGCTACGACGTCCTCTGGCCGAGCGGCGGGCCGGACAGCCTGGTCTACGAGAACGGCGGCTGGCTCTACCTCTTCGAGCCGCGGACCGGCGCCAGCCGCAAGGTGCCGGTGCGGGTCGACGGCGACTTCCCCCAGACCGTCCCCTACTTCCGCAAGGTCGCCGAGGACGTCCAGTCGTGGGGGATCTCCCCGACCGGCAAGCGCGCCGTCTTCGGCGCCCGCGGCGAGGTCTTCACGGTGCCGGCCAAGGAGGGGGAGCCGCGCAACCTCACCGGCACCCCCGGCGTGCGCGAGATGGACCCCGCCTGGTCGCCCGACGGGCGCTGGATCGCCTACCTCTCCGACGCCACCGGCGAGTACGAGATCTACCTGCGGCACGCCGACGGCGGCGGCGAGCCGCGGCGGGTGACGCAGGACGGCGGCGTCTGGCGCTTCCCGCCCGCCTGGTCGCCGGACTCGAAGAAGCTCGCCTGGGGCGACACGCGGCAGCGGCTGCGCTACGTCGCGGTGGACGGCGGGCGGATCGTCGAGGCCGACGCCAGCAAGACCGCCGACGTCACCGACTACCGCTGGTCCCCCGACTCGCGCTGGCTCGCCTACACCAAGTTCGGGGTGACGCAGCTCCCTTCGGTCTGGGTCTACTCCCTCGACGGCGGCCGCTCGCGCCAGCTCACCTCCGACGCGACCGCCGAGTTCGAGCCCACCTGGGACCCCAAGGGGCGCTACCTCTACTTCCTCTCGAACCGCGACTACAACCTCACCTTCAGCAGCTACGAGTTCGACTACGTCTACACCGACCCGACGCGGATCTACGTGGCGGTGCTGCGGCAGGACGGCCCCGCACTGTTCCTCCCCAAGAGCGACGAGGAGGGAGCGGAGGAGAAGAAGGACGACGGCATGCGGGTGGCGGACGTCCAGCACCAGCCCGGGCATCCGCAGCGGCCCCCGGCGGAGGGTGACGCGAACCCCCAACCGCGCAGCGCCGAGGAGAAGGGCGAGGAGAAGGAGCCCGGTGCCAAGCCGCAGGCGGTCAAGGTCGCGATCGACTTCGACGGCTTCGAGGCGCGGGTGCGCGCGATCCCCGGCGCTCCCGGCAGCTACCGCAACCTCGCCGCCAACGAGAAGGGGGCCTTCTACCTGACCGGCGACGGCCCGGCGGGACAGCTCAAGATGTACGACCTCGAGGCCGAGAAGGAGGAGGGCGTGCTCGACGGCGTCAACGCCTTCCAGCTCTCCGCCGACGGCAAGAAGCTCGTCGCCCAACAGCGCGGCGACGCGTTCGCGATCGTCGCCGCCGCGCCCGGACAGAAAGCGGCCGACGGCAAGCTGGCGCTCGACCGGATGACGCTCAAGGTCGAGCCGCGCGCCGAGTGGCGGCAGATCTTCGACGACGCCTGGCGCCTGGTGCGCGACTGGTTCTACGACCGCGGGCTGCACGGGGTCGACTGGCCGGAGATGCGCGCCCGCTACGGCGAGCTGGTGCCCCACGTCGCCTCGCGCGCCGACCTCGACTACGTCCTGGGCGAGCTGATCGCCGAGCTCAACGCCGGCCACACCTACGTGCAGCCGCCGACCGAGCACGACCTCGAGCGGGTGCCCGGCGGCCTCCTCGGCGCCGACGTCGAGGCCGACCCCTCCGGCGCCTTCCGCGTCGCCCGCATCTATCGCGGCGAGAACTGGCACGACGACTTCCGCTCGCCGCTCACCGAGCCGGGGGTGCGGGTCGAGGAGGGCGACCTCATCCTGGCGGTGGACGGGGTGCCGACCCGCGGCGTCGACAACTTCTACCGCCTGCTCGAGGGGAAGGCCGAGGCGGTGGTGACGCTGCGCGTGGCCGCGGGCGCCGACGGCAAGGGCGCGCACGACGAGCGGGTGCGGCCGGTCGACTCGGAGCTCGGCCTCCGCTACCTCGCCTGGGTCGAGGAGCGGCGGCAGCGCGTCACCGCGGCCTCGGACGGGCGGATCGGCTACATCCATCTGCCGGACACCGCGGTGGCGGGCAACCGCGAGCTCTTCAAGCACTTCTACCCGCAGGCGCACAAGGACGCGCTGATCCTCGACGTGCGCTACAACGGCGGCGGCTTCATCCCCGACCGCATGGCGGCGCTGCTGGCGCGGCCGCTCCTCAACTACTGGGTCAACCGCTCCGGCGTGCCGGCGACGACGCCGGGCTACGTCCACGTCGGCCCGAAGGTGGCGTTGATCAACGGCCAGGCGGGCTCGGGGGGCGACGCCTTCCCCTACTACTTCCGCAAGCTCGGCCTCGGGCCGCTCATCGGCACCCGCACCTGGGGGGGCCTGATCGGGATCTCGGGCAACCCGCCGCTCCTCGACGGCGGCTCGATCACCGT
>DASWHY010000086.1:0-2517 GCA_036397955.1 Thermoanaerobaculia bacterium
CATCACCTAGGACTTCGCTTCGGGTCACACTCTGGGGAGGTTGCGCCGCATGCTGCAACGGAAGGTCAAGCTCGGCTCGCACGTCCTGCGCCTGATCTGTCCCGCGGTCCTGGCGCTCCTGGCGGCGGGCCTGGCGCTGACCACCGAGAGCCTCGAAGCCTACAGCCGCTCCCCCTTCCCCCTCCTCCCCACCCCCCGCTTCAACGAGATCCTGGTCGCGAGCGTGACGCTGCCCGACGCGGCGAGCCCGCTGCTCGACCGCGCGCGGGTGCCCGTGGAGTTCACGCTGCTGCGCGGCGAGACCGTCTCGGAGGTGTTCGCGAAGCTGGGGCTGGAAGCGGGCGAAGCCCGCCACGCCACCAACGCCCTGGCCGCCCACGTCGACCTCCGCTCGCTGCGCGCCGGCAACCGCTACTCCGCCTTCTTCAACCCCGATTCGAGCCTCGCCTCTTTCGAGTTGACGCTGGAGGGGAGCGGACGGGTGGGGATGAACCGGGCGGCGGAGGGGTGGAGCTCGTACTGGCAGCCGTTCAAGCGGACGATGGAGCTGCGCGCCCTTTCGGGCAAGCTCCACGGCTCGCTCGACGCCTCGATCCGCGCCGCCGGCGGCCCTGTGGAGCTGGCCTACAAGATGGCCGACATCCTGCAGTGGGACCTCGACTTCACGCGCGACCTGCGCGCCGGCGACGGCTTCGAGGTGCTCTACGAGGAGATCCGCCTCGAAGGCGAGGTCGACTCGATCGGCACCGTCTACGCCGTCGCCCTGGAGAGCCGCGGCCGCCGCCACGAGGCCTACCGCTGGAGCGAGGGCGGCGTCTTCTACGACGGCGAGGGACGGCCGCTCAAGAAGATGTTCCTGCGCTCGCCGATGCGCTACTCCAACATCACCTCCCGCTTCTCCCACCGCCGCTTCCACCCCGTCCTCAAGCAGTACCGGCCACACTACGGCGTCGACTACGGCGCGCCGACGGGGACGCCGGCGCGGGTGACCGCCAACGGCGTGGTCGCCTCGGCGGGCTGGGACCGCGGCGGCGGCAAGGTGGTCAAGGTGCGGCACGCCCAGGGCTACCTGACGGCCTACCTCCACCTCTCGCGCTTCGCCAAGGGGATCCGCGCCGGGGCGCGGGTACGGCAGGGGGACGTCATCGGCTACGTCGGCTCGACCGGCCTCGCCAGCGGCCCGCACCTCGACTACCGGGTGCAGCATTACAACCGCTGGATCGACCCGCTGTCGCTCAAGAGCGTGCGCGACGAGCCGATCCCCACGGCCAAGCTCGCGTCCTTCCGCGCCTACCGCGACGAGCTGCGGGAGGCCATGGCGAGCGGCGTGGCGCCGCGGCTCCTCCCCGACCCGGCCGGCGACCGCGGCTACGCGCTCGCCGCGGCGGCGCCGGCCGAGAGCGCGCCGGCGCCGGCGACCCGCAAGGCCCGCTGAGCCGGCCGGGCGGGCGCCGCCCGCCCCGTCCACCTTCGCCTGCCGCGATGCCGACCGTCCGCGCCTGGTGCCGCGTCGACCTGGCCGGCGGCACCCTCGACATCTGGCCGCTGGGCCTCCTGCACCCCGGGGCGCGCACCGTCAACCTGGCGATCGACCTCGCCGTCACCGTGGCGCTCGCGCCGGCCGCGGAGCGCTACCGCGTGCATCAGGGCGACGAGGTCGTGGAGGCCGCGACCGCCGCGGAGCTGGCGCGCTCGCCGGCGGCCCTCGCCGGCGTCGTCGCCGAGGCGCTCGAGCTGCCGCCCTTCGCGGCGGAGCTCGCCAGCGACTCGCCGCGCGGCGCCGGCCTCGGCGCCAGCTCGGCGCTGGCGGTCGGGCTGATCACCGCGGCCGAGGTCTGGCTCGGGCGCCCGCGGTCCGCCCCGGCGGCGCTGGCGGCGCTGGCGCGCGACCTCGAGGCGCGCTTGATGGGGCTTCCCACCGGCGTCCAGGACCACTACCCGGCCCTCCTCGGCGGTGCACTGGAGATCGCATCCCTTCCCGGCGGCGAGCGGGTGCGGGCGCTGGCCGCCGATCTCGACGCGCTGGGCGAGAGCCTCCTCGTTGTCTACTCCGGCGTCAGCCATTTCTCGGCCGGCCAGAACTGGCAGGTGGTGCGCCGCCGCCTCGACGGCGAGCCGGAGATCATCGGGCTCTTCGCCGGCATCGCGGCGGCGGCGGCCGAGGTGCCGGCGGCGCTGGAGGCGGGCGACCTGCCGCGGGTGGGGGAGCTGATGACGCGCGAGTGGAGCTACCGCCGCCACCTGGCCGACGGCGTCGCGACGCCCGAGCTCGAGAGCCTGCTCGCGCTGGCCGCGTCGCTCGGCGCCTGGGGCGGCAAGGCCTGCGGCGCCGGCGGCGGCGGCTCGGTCGCCCTGCTCTGCCCGCCGGAGCGGCGGCCGGCGATCGCGGCGGCGCTCGCCAGCGCCGGCGGCCGGGTGCTGCCGGCGCGGCCGGCGCGCGGGCCGCTCGTGGTGGAATGACCGCTGCGGTTTCTTTGCGGAGGACCTATGCGCTGGAACGACGAAAAGACCATCCGG
>DASWHY010000087.1:0-14671 GCA_036397955.1 Thermoanaerobaculia bacterium
AGGAGCACCCGCCGCATGGCGTCCATGCCCACGGGGTCGAGGCCGTTCATCGGCTCGTCCAGGATCAGCACCTCGGGCTCGTGCAGGACGGTGGCGATGAACTGGGCCTTCTGCTGCATCCCCTTCGACAGCTCGTTGACCCTCTTCGAGCGCCAGTCCTCGAGGCCCAGGCGCGCGAGCCAGGCCGGCAGGCGCCGGGCGGCCTCGCGGCGGGGGGTGCCCTTGATCTCCGCCATGAACAGGAGCTGCTCCTCGAGCACCATTCGCGGGTACAGGCCCCGCTCCTCCGGCATGTAGCCGATGCGGTCGCGGGAGGCGCGGTCGGCGGGCTTCCCGAGGATCTCGATCGTCCCCGAGTCGGGCCCGAGCACGTTCATGACCATGCGCAGGGTGGTCGTCTTCCCCGCCCCGTTCGGCCCCAGCAGGCCGAAGATGGTCGCCGCCGGCACCTCCATGGTGACCCCGCGCACCGCGGCGACGTCGCCATACGTCTTGCGCACGTCGCGCAGCTCGAGGGTGAGGGTCATCGCGGGGATGCTACTTCACGGCCTTGCAACCACTTCCGAAGGGTCTAGACTTCCAGGCCATGAGCAGCATCCGGCTCGACATCCCGGAAGAGACCTTGGAAGGTCTCGAAACCGACGCCGAGAGCTTCGCCCAGGAGCTTCCACTGCTCGCCGCGGTCAAGCTGTTCGAGCTCGGTAAGCTTTCCTCCGGACGCGCGGCGCAGCTCGCCGGCATGGGTCGGGTCGAGTTTCTGATGGCCCTGCCCCGCTACCAGGTGGCGCCGTTTCGCCTGACCGAAGAAGAGCTGCGGCGCGATCTCCTCAATGCCTGACCGGGAGGTCGTCAGCAACACTGTGGGCTTGCCGCTTTGCCAAGGAAGGGAGAGACCCCGATGAAGACCGCCGCCATCCTTTGCCTGGCCTACCTTGTCCCAATCGGCGCCGATGCCCAAGTAGAGGCCAGACAGGCGACGCCTGCCGACCTTGCAGACGGCAGTGAGGTCGTCGAAGTTCCATCGCCCATGCTCCTCGAAGTCTCCCTTGGTGGCGCCGGCAAACCTGGGAACGTCGGTCCGCTGAATCAGCTCCGCCCTGGTTCTGGCCGAGTCATCTTTGATACTAGGAAATATGTGTGCGACAAGGCGCGCGTCGAGCGGCTCAAGGTGGTCTGGCGCGAGGCGGGGGCCAAGAGGGTCAAGCTGGAGGTTACGCCGACCATCAGCACGCAATGGCTGCGCCAGGATATCCAGTTAACGGTGGCACTGGTGGCGGACGGGAAGGTGCTCGACCAGGAGATTTGGGAGGATCTGACAGTCGGCAGCGAAGGGAGCGCGGCGCACAAGATGGGTGCGGTTTGGGCCTCCTCTTCAAAGAGCCCGACCGCCGTCTTTAGCCTGCCGAGGGCTCAGTTTGACTCGCTGTTCGCCGACGGCAAGGCGCCGCTCGTGCGGCTCGTGTTGAACATTGAAGACTGAGGCTAGGCAGAGGCGATAACTGCCCTGCTTCCCCGGTAGCCGAGGAAGGCGACCTCCAGCAAAGCGCTAGCGCCGAGATTCAACGATTCACCCTCGCACGACCAGAACCGAGCAACGGGATAGCCGCCCGCCTTGCTTTGGCGTCCGGGCGGCTCAAAGAGAATCTCGCGATTCTTGGGAAGGCGCGCCCAGGCTTGATCCTCACTGAATGCCTGCGCGAGAAGAAGGTAGCGGCCTTCTCCGGCGCGCAGTTCCGTTGCTGAGTCGCCCGCTGAAAGAGAGCCGTCCCCTGGTTCTCTGAACCAAAAGCAAGGAAGCTCTTCCGCAGACTGCACAAGCAGGCATTTCGCAGCCACGTGGAGGTTGCTCGCGTTCTCGTTGCGGACGCGGAGGCGCGCGAATGTGCGCCCGTACCGCCCGATCACGTTACGGTCAAAGTGCGCAGGATAGGCGCGGCGCAGGTCGTCAACGGACCAACTCAGGACAAGTCGTTCCCCGCGCTGCCGTCGAAAATCCCCACGGCAGCGCGATCAGCGCCACGAGGAGGCAGGCAACCATGCCGGCGATCCGCCACGCGCGAGCCTCGGCCGTGTTTGAGAGAAGGTCGGCGCCGACCTGCCACGCGCCCACCAGACAGGTCACGGCGAGCGCCACGCTGGCGACTCGGCGCGATGGGCGGTCCACTCTGGGAGCCTATCCCGCTCCCTGCTGCTGCTCCCGCCCCACCGCCCTAGCAACACACGAATAGCCCACCCGCGAGGAGGGGAAGGGCCGTGGCCGCTCCGTAGCGCTAGACTCGGCTCCCATGATGAAGACTGACATCGACAAGCTCTTGGAGCTCCCCGCGGAGGAGCGCCTGGAGATCGCCGAAGTCCTCTGGCGAAGCGTCGAGCCGGATGACGAAGCCCGCTATCTCGCGATTCCCGAGTGGCAGCGCGAAATCCTCAGAGAGCGCCTCGCGGATCGCGAGCGCAACCCCGACGACGAACAACCCTGGGAAGAGGTCAAGGCAGAGCTTCGCTCCAAGGGATGAAGGTCGTCCTCCGCCGGGCCGCGAAGCTCGACCTGCTCGAAGCGCGGAACTGGTACGAAGAGCGTCAACCCGGCCTGGGTGACGCCTTCCTGGACGAAGTCGAAGCGGTGCTGCAGAGCCTCCCTGAGTATCCGGAAATGCACCCTCGCGTTGAGCGGCGGGTTCGGAGAGCCGTCCTCAATCGCTTCCCGTACGGCCTCTTCTACGAGATCAACGGAGAGACAATCGGCGTCCTTGCCGTTCTCCACGGAGCGCGCAGCCCGGAGCACTGGCGCCGAAGGTAGCTACCCCTCTTCGCCTTCACGCGGGGCCTTACATCATTCCCCGAAGGTCATGCGGGCCAGCTCCTCTTTGAGGCGGCGCTGCTCCTCCGGGTCGCTGGTTCGTGCGAGACGGTCCGCCAGCTCCTCAAAGCGCTTCCGTTCGTCGGCGGATGACATGCGCCGAAGATACCGCGTAGCCATCAGCCCTTCACGTGCCGGTCGAGGAAGGCGACGGTGGCCTCCCAGGCCAGCGTGGCCTTCTCGCGGTCGCGGAAGTTGAAGACGTGGCCGGCGCCCGGCACCTCTAGGAGCTCGGCGGGGCGGCCGAGCTCGCGAAGGCGGGCGGCGAGGCGGCGGGACTCCTCGACGCTGGCCGAGCGGTCGCGGGTGCCGTGGACGAGGAGGACCGGGGCGCGGATGCGCTCGGCGTGGCGGAGCGGCGAGGCGCGGGCGAGGAGGGTGCGGAACTCCTCTTCGGTCGCGGCGCCCGACTGGCGGACGAAGTGCCGGCGGATCAACCGGAACACCCACCGCTCGCGCCGGCGGCGCGCCGGGTCGTCGAGCCAGCGCTCGAAGTCGGTCACCGGGTAGTAGGCGACGACTGCCGCCGCGCCGCCAGTCTCGGCGGCGATGACCAGGCTGTAGACGCCGCCTTGCGAGAAGCCGAGGAGGCCGATGCGCGCCGGGTCCACACGGCGATCAGCGCGCACCCGCTCGAAGACGGCGCGCGGGTCGCCGGGGTCGCGCCAGGTGAAGAGCGTGTCGCGATAGCTGCTGCCGACGGCGCGCCGGTAGTCCGCCGCCACCGCCACGTAGCCGCGCGCCGCGAGATCGCGCACCACGCCGCGCATCTCCCGCGCCAGGTGCCCCGCCTCCGGATGGACGATCACCGCCGGGTACCGCCCCTCGGCGATCGGCCGCGCCCACTCCAGCCGGATCAGCAGCTTCCCGCGCACCATCGCCTCGCTATGCGCCACCACGCCCACGGGCACCTGTTTGGGGTGGACCAGGAAGTGATCGACGCAGGCGGTGAGGAGGAGTAGGAGGGCGGCGAGCAGGACCTGCGCGGCGGGGGCACACCGCCGCGCCGCGCTCCTCACCACACCTCGACGACAAGCCCCGGCGTCTTGAGCCCGAGGTGCTTCTCGAAGGGCGCGTAGGCCGGGTCCTCGTGGAGGAGGTGGAGGTCGTGGGCGAGGCAGGCGGTGGCGATGAGGGACTGGGGCAGGGGCGGCTGGGGGGCGCCGGCGGCGGTCAGGGCGCGGAGGTGGGCGGCGGCCTTGAGAGCCATGTCGGGGCCGCCGGTCGAGAGCACGGGGAACTTGAAGAGGGCCGCGCGGGCCTTCTCGCGCTCGGGGTCGTCGGCGAGGCCGCGGAGGACCTGGAGGAGGGTCAGGTCGGCGACGAGGAGGGCGGCGCGGCCGAGGGTAGCGTCCAGCCAGTCGGCCCGCGGCGAGCGGCGGCCGGTGAAGTAGGGGATCCAGACCGAAGAGTCAACGAGGGTCTGCATCGCCGCTCCCGGGTAGCGCCGGCGCGGGCTCCGGCTGGGTCGCCTGCTGCTCCGCCGGATCCACCCAGACGAGCCGGCCGCGCAGGTCGCGTACCTGGCGCTGGCCGTCGAGGCGCAGGAGGGCCCGCAGCCCTTCCTCGATCACCGCCTTCTTGGTCCGGTGGCCCGTGCAGCGCATGCAGCGGGCGAGCAGGTCTTCGTCGACGTAGATGTTGGCGCGGCGCGTGGGCATGGGATGTCTCCTCGGGAGGAAAAATGCACCATGCGGGGCCAGGAATGCACCCCGCGGCGCCTGAGGATATATCCTCAGACGAAAAGGTGCACCACTTTTCGCCTGCCATGCACCACGCGAGGGCTCAGCGGCCTGCCGCGATGCCTCTGGAGGTCGCCGCGGGGCCTCGGGACCCTGCCGCGGGACCAAAATGGTGCAAAGCCAACTGAAAATGGTGCATAAAAGGCGTTGCGGCGAGGTCCGGAGGCCCCGCGGTGCACCCCGCAGGCTCCGCGGGGTGCATTTTCCCTCCCGCGGCGCCTCCGCCGGGCGCCGCTCGGACATCCCGAGCGCCCGATCCCTTGTTTCCGGCCGCCGAGTGGTGCAAAGCGGCGCCGGAATGGTGCATTTCCGCTACTCCCCCTCGATCTCCAGCGGCGGCAGCTCCGGCAGCAGCCGCAAGTCGCTCTCCTGGAGCTTCTTGCGGAAGGCGGCGAGGTCCTCGGCCAGTAACTTGTTGACCTCCGCCAGCGCCGCCCGCAGGGTCGCCTCGGCCTCCGCCAGGTAGGCGGTCTGCGCCGGGGTCGGGCGGTCCCAGGTCGAGCCCACAAGCCACTGGACGGTCTGGATCTGCGACAGAGCGTCGTCGGGGGGGAGGATGCCCTTGCTGTCCGGGCTCTGCCAGAGGCGCGCCTCCAGCTTCTCGAGCGCCTTCTTGAGCTTCCCGGCCTCCTTCGCCAGCTCCTTGTGGGCGTCGTGCTTGGCTTTGGCCTCGGGGCTCTCGCCCTCCTTCTCCTGCGGCTTGGTGCGCGCCAAGAGAGTGTCGAGGTCGGCCGCGCTCCGCCGCACCCGCTCGACCGCCTCCGTCGTCCGGTCCTGGAGGCGGCCGACGCGCCGCTGCGCCTCCCAGTTGGCGCGGCGGGCCTCGGCGTCGAAGGGCCGCCGCGGATCGGCGACGACCTCGACCTGTCCGGTCGCCTCGTGGTCGCTTTGCTTGACCTTCACCTGGTAGGTGCCCGGCGGCACTTCCGGGCCACCGCCGCCCCACCAGGACGGGGTCTCGGTCGGCGACTTGGGGGCGTCGGCCGCCAGGTCCCAGACGGCTCGGTTCACCCCCAGCTTCGCCGGGCCCTTGAAGGTGCGCAGCAGCGTCCCCGCCGCGTCGCGCACCTCGATCGTCGTCTGCGGCCCCTCGCCCGGCTTTCCTTCGTAGGCGCCCGCCGCCGCCTCGGCGCCCGCCGGCGGCTCCTTGACCGCCGCGGCCGGCACCTCCTCCCCCGCCTCCGGCGGCGGCGCCTCGCGCCGGCGCCGCGCCAGCTCCTTCTCCCGCTCCTCCTCCTTCTTCTGCCGCTCGAGCTCCGTGTCCGGGTGCGGCAGGCCGGGGACGTTGAGCGAGTAGGTCAGGACCGCACCGTACGGCTCGTTCTCCGCCGCGAACTCGCCGTGCCCGGGGAAGCGCGACGAGCCGGTCTGCCGCACCATGTGCTGCACCGCCGGCGAGGCCGGGAAGAGGTGGAGCGGCGCCTTCATCGTCTCGGCCGAGAGCGTGCGCAGCGGCGCCAGGTCGTCGAGGACGAAGAGCGCGCGACCGTGCGTCGCCACGACCAGGTCATGGTCGCGCGGGTGGACGGCCAGGTCCATGACCGAGACCGTCGGCACGCCGTGCCGCCAGGGCAGCCAGCTCCGGCCGCCGTCGAGCGAGGTCCAGAGCCCGAACTCGGTGCCGAGGAAGAGGAGGTCGGGGTCCACCGCGTCCTGTGCCACCGCCAGCGCGTAGCCGCGCAGGTCTTTGGTCGCCAGGCTCGTCCAGGTGCGGCCGTAGTCGGTCGTCTTGTAGACGTAGGGCGTCCAGTTCGAGCGCCGGTGGTCGTCGAAGACGACGAACGCCGTCCCCGCGTCGTGCGCCGACGGGGTGACGTGCGGGACCCAGGTGTTGGCCGGCACGCCCTTGACGTTTTTTTCGACGCTCGTCCAGGTGCCGCCGCCGTCGCGGGTGACGTGCAGGCGCCCGTCGTCGGTGCCGGCCCACAGCACGCCGCGCTCGAGCGGCGAGGGCGCCAGCGCGACGATGGTGGTGAAGTTCTCGGCGCCGGTGACGTCGGGCGTCAGGCCGCCGCTCTGCTTCTGGCGCTGCCACTCCGGCTTGTTGGTCGTCAGGTCGGGGCTGATCGTCGTCCAGGTCTCGCCGCGGTCGGTCGAGCGGTGCACGAACTGGCTGCCGAAGTAGAGGGTGTCCGGCGCGAAGGGGTCGATGGCAATGCCGGCGTTCCAGTTGAAGCGCAGCGGCACGCCCGGCGAGCTCGCCGGCCGGATGTCCTTCCGCTCGCCGGTGCGCAGGTCCCAGCGGATCAGGTACCCCTCCTGGCTCATGGCGTAGCCGCGGGTCGCGTCGCGCGGGTCGGGGACGGTGTCGAAGCCGTCGCCGAACCCCACTTCCTGCCAGTGCTGGTTGCGGATGCCGCCGTTCTCCCACACCGCCGAGGGGCCCTTCCAGGAGCCGTTGTCCTGGAGGCCGCCGTAGACGTTGTAGGGCACCTCCTGGTCGACGCGCACGTGGTAGAACTGGGCGAGCGGCAGGTTGCCGACGAAGCGCCACGAGATGCCGCGGTCGCGCGTCACCGCGACGCCGCCGTCGTTGCCGTCGACCATGAAGCTGCCGTCCTCGGGGTGGATCCAGAGCGCGTGGTGGTCAGGGTGGACCTTCCCCCAGCCGAGCAACGGCTCCCAGGTCTTGCCGCCGTCGTTCGAGACGTCGAGCCCGCCGCCCAGGCGGTAGACGCGGTTGGCGTTGTCGGGATCGACGCGCAGGTCGGCGTAATAGAAGGGACGCGGCGAGACGTCCTTCTTGGTGTTGACCTTCTTCCACGAGCGGCCGCCGTCCTCGGAGCGCACCAGCGCGCTCTCCTCGGCCTCGACCAGGGCGTAGACGATCCGCGGGTCGGAGCGCGAGACGGCGACGCCGATCCGCCCGAGGTCGCCGGCCGGCATGCCGTCCTGCTCCGTCGCCCGCCGCCAAGTGGCGCCGCCGTCGTGGGTGACGTAGAGCCCCGAGCCCGGGCCGCCGGAGCGGAAGAACCAGGGCCAGCGCCGGTACTGCCACATCGCCGCGAAGAGCTTCTGCGGGTTGGACGGGTCGGCCGCCAGGTCGGCGGCGCCGGTGCGCTCGTCGACGTAGAGGACCTTGCGCCAGGTGGCGCCGCCGTCGGTCGTCTTGAAGACGCCGCGCTCGGCGTTCTCGCCCCAGGCGCGCCCGAGGGCGGCGACCCAGGCGGTGCCGGGGTCGGTGGGGTGCAGCACGATGCGGTGGATGCGCTCGGTCTCCTCGAGGCCGCGATGCCGCCAGGTGCGGCCGCCGTCCTCGGAGCGGTAGACGCCGTTGCCCACCGAGGCGCTGTTGCGCGGGTTGCCTTCGCCGGTCCCCACCCAGACGACCGCCGGGTTGGCCGGCGAGACCGCCACCGCGCCGATCGCCGCCACCGGCTGGTCGTCGAAGACCGGGGTGAAGGTGAGGCCGCCGTCGGTCGACTTCCAGACGCCGCCGGTCGCCGCCCCGACCCAGAGCTGGTCGGGATCGGCGGGGACGCCTTCGACGGCGGCGACGCGGCCGCTCATCGCGGCGGGGCCGATCGCGCGCGCCTTCATGCCGGCCAAGAGCGCGGGATCGACGCCGGCCGCCGCGGCGGCCGGCAGGGGGAGGAGGAGCAGCGCGGCGAGAGCGAGGGCGGGGCGGACGGGACGGAACTTGGTCTCGATCATGGTCTCGATCATGGCGGCACAGTGTAAACTTCCGCCCTTCCGTCGCGTACAACGGCAACCACCCCTCGAAGAGGAGAATTCGATGCTGCGCAAAATCTCAGTCTGTCTGCTCGCCGCCTTCGCGGCGGCTGCGCTCGCCTCGGCCCAGACGGCCGACGAGCTGATCGAGAAAAACATCCAGGCCCACGGCGGCCTCGACAAGATCAAGGGCGTCCAGAGCATGCGCATGACCGGCAAGATCGTCGGCGGCGGCATGGAGATGCCGATGCTGATGGAGTTCAAGCGCCCCACCAGCATGCGCATGGAGTTCACGGTGCAGGGCATGACCGGCATCCAGGGCTACGACGGCACGACCGGCTGGGCGGTGATGCCCTTCGTCGGCAAGACCGAGCCCGAGAAGATGTCGCCCGAGGACCTCAAGCAGATGGAGGACCAGGCGGACATCGACGGCCCGCTGGTCGATTACAAGGCGAAGGGGCACCAGGTCGAGTACCTCGGCAAGGCGGACGTCGAGGGCACCCCGGCGCACAAGCTCAAGGTGACGAAGAAGAACGGCGACATCGTCACCATCTACCTCGACGCCGACGCCTACCTCGAGCTCAAGGCCGAGGGCAAGAGCATGCGCCGCGGCCAGGAGGTGGAGTTCGAGACCATGTACGGCGACTACAAGGACGCCGGCGGCGGGTTGATGATGCCGTACTCGATCGAGATCAAGCCCAAGGGGATGCCGCAGGGGCAGAACGTGGTGATCGAGAAGGTGGAGCTCAACCCCGAGATCGCCGCCGACCGCTTCGCCATGCCGCCGGCGAAGGAAGCGGCCAAGCCGAGCTGACATGCGCCCGCGACCCCTCGCCCGCCTCGCCCTGACGGCCTGCCTCGCCGCGCTCGCCCCGGCGGCGGCCGCGGCCCAGACGCCGGCGGCGCCCCTCCCCACCGCGGCGCCCGACGAGCCGGCGGCGGCGGCCGTCGCCATCGAGCTCGACTCCGCGACCTTCGGCGGCCTCGACGCCCGCGCCCTCGGACCGGCGGTCATGAGCGGCCGCATCGCCGCCATCGACGCGGTGGCGGCCGCACCGCTGACCGTCTACGTCGGCGCCGCCTCGGGCGGGGTCTGGAAGTCGATCGACGGCGGCGTCTCCTTCAAGCCGGTCTTCGACGACCACGCGCAGTCGATCGGCGCGGTGCGCGTCGACCCCGGCGACCCCAAGACCGTCTGGGTGGGGACCGGCGAGTCCTGCACCCGCAACAGCGTCTCGGTCGGCGACGGCGTCTACAAGACGACCGACGGCGGCGAGAGCTGGCAGCGCATGGGTCTCGAGCGGTCCGAGCGGATCGCCGACGTCGAGGTCAGCCCGAAGGACGGCAAGACCGTCTGGGTGTGCGCCACCGGCCACCTCTGGGACGACCACGACGAGCGCGGCGTCTACAAGACGACCGACGGCGGCAAGAGCTGGAAGCGGGTGCTCTTCGTCGACGCCAAGACCGGCTGCTCCGACCTCTCCCTCGACCCCCAGGACCCGCGCATCCTCTACGCCGGCATGTGGCAGTTCCGGCGCGCCCCCTGGTCGTTCGCCTCCGGCGGCAAGGGGAGCGGCCTCTACAAGTCGAGCGACGGCGGCGAGACCTGGAAGCGGCTGGAGAATGGCCTGCCCAAGGGCGAGAAGGGGCGGATCGCGGTGGCGGTGGCGCCGTCGCGGCCGAGCGTCGTCTACGCCGTGGTCGAGGCCGCGAAGACCGCCCTCTACCGCTCGGACGACACCGGCCACACCTGGGAGGAGGTCAACTCCTCCTTCAACGTCCAAGCGCGGCCGTTCTACTTCGCGCACCTCGTCGTCGACCCGACCGACCACGACTACGTCTACAAGCCCGGGCTGACGCTCACCATCTCGACCGACGGCGGCAAGTCCTTCAACTCGCCGTTCGCCGGCGGCGGCTTCGGCGCCGGGGTCCACGGCGACCACCACGCGCTCTGGATCAACCCCGAGAACCCGCAGGAGATGGTCCTCGGCACCGACGGCGGGGTCTACGTCTCGCACGACCGCGCCCACCACTGGCGCTTCGTCGAGACGCTGCCGGTGTCGCAGTTCTACGAGGTCAGCTACGACAACGACTGGCCCTACAACGTCTACGGCGGCCTGCAGGACAACGGCACCTGGACCGGCCCCTCGCGCTCCTCCGGCGGCGTCGCCAGCCGCGACTGGAAGGACCTCTACTTCGGCGACGGCTTCCACGCCTTCCGCGACGCGGCGGACCCGGACTACGTCTACGTCGAGTACCAGGGCGGGAACATCGGCAGGGTCCACCTGACGACCGGCGAGGCGCGCGACATCAAGCCGCAGCCGCGCCAAGGCGAGCCCGACTTCCGCTTCAACTGGAACACGCCGATCCACCTCTCGCCGACGCAGAAGGGGACGGTCTACCTGGGCTCGCAGTTCCTCTTCCGCTCGCGCGACCGCGGCGACAGTTGGGAGCGCATCTCGCCCGACCTGACGACCAACGACCCGGCGAAGCAGCAGCAGCGCGAGTCCGGCGGCTTGACGCGCGACAACTCGACGGCCGAGAACCACACCACGATCTACACCATCGCCGAGTCGCCGCAGGACCCGCAGACGATCTGGGCCGGCACCGACGACGGGCGGCTGCAGGTGACCCGCGACGGCGGCACGACCTGGAGCGACACGGCGCCCGCCGTGCCGGGGGTGCCGAAGGGAACCTGGGTGTCGCACGTCGAGGCCTCGACGCACGACGCGGCGACCGCCTACGCCACCTTCGACGGCCACGCCCGCGGCGACATGAAGAGCTACCTCTTCAAGACGACCGACGCCGGCAAGAGCTGGCAGGGGCTGGCCACCGACGCGGTCACCGGCTACGCGCACGTCGTCGAGGAGGACCCGGTCAACCGCGACCTCCTCTTCCTCGGCACCGAGACCGGGCTCTTCATCTCGGTCGACGGCGGCGGCCGCTGGGTGCGCTTCACCGGCAACTTCCCCGACCAGGTGGCGGTGCGCGACCTGGCGGTGCACCCGCGGGACTCGGACCTGATCGTCGCCACCCACGGGCGGGGCATCTACATCCTCGACGACATCACGCCGCTGCGGCAGCTCACCCCCGAGGTGCTGCAGGCGGAGGTGGCGGTGCTCGCGGCGCGGCCGACGGTGGCGGCGATCCCGGCGGTGGGCCAGCGCTTCGGCGGCGACGACGAGTTCGTGGCCTTCAACCCGCCGGAGGAGGCGACGATCGTCTACTACCTCAAGAAGCGGCACCTCTTCGGGGACCTCAAGGTCGAGGTCTACGACGCCGGCGGGAAGCTGGTGGCGACGCTCCCCGGCGGCAAGCGGAAGGGCCTCAACCGGGTCTCTTGGCCGATGCGCGCGAAGCCGCCGAAGATGCCGCCGGCCAACTCGCTGGTGCTCAATCAGTACGCGATGTTGGGGCCGCGCGTGCCGCTCGGCGGGTACACGTTCAAGGTGGTCAAGGGGGACCAGACTTACCCGGGGAGTGTCGAGCTGGTCGCCGACCCGCGCTCGCGCCACGCCGACGCGGACCGCAAGGAGCAGGAGACGCTGGTCTGGCGGCTCTACGAGATGCTCGGCCGGCTGACGTATCTGGCCGACGCGGTGACGGACGCGAAGGAGCAGGCGGAGAAGCGGGGGATGAAGGGGGTGGCGGCTTCGCTCGAGGCGCTGCGCAAGGAGCTGGTGGCGACGAGCGCTGGGGGGTGGTTGTCGGGGGAGGAGCAGTTGCGCGAGAAGCTGGGGGCGCTGTACGGGTCGGTGAACAGTTACGAGGGGAAGCCGACGCAGTCGCAGGTTGAGCTGGCGGAGGTGCTGGAGGCGCGGCTGGAGGCGGCGTATGCGCGGGCGGAGGAGCTCGCGCGGCGGGGGGCTAAGGAGATTGTTTGGATGACGAAGGAGGAGTGGGAGAAGAAGTGAAGAAGTAAGACCCCCCGCGCGGCCCGGCGGCGTGCGCTCCCCTGCGGAAACGGCGCGCGCTTTGAAGACTGCCGAGGGTGGCGCGCGCCTCCGCTGCGCTGCGCGCGGGGGCGGCGTTGGACTGCGACGGGGGCTTGCCGGCGCTTGCGCAGAGGTTCCTCCGGGGAGCGCACGCCGCCGGGCCTCCCCCACCCTGGCTTCCCCCACCCAGACGATTTCGTAGCGCCCGGCCTACGTGCCGGGCGTTTTTCTGCTCAGCTTGCTTGGCGGAGCTGCGCGGGGGTGGGGCGGCGGAGGTAGCGGGCTAGCTCGGCTAGGAAGTCTTGGCTGGCGGTGTCGGTCTCGAGGAGGCGGCGGAGGACGACGAGGCCCATGATGGCGCTGCGGTCCAGGCCTTCGGCGCGGAAGAGGGGGGAGAGCTGGAGGGCCAGGCGGCGGGCCTCGGCGGTGCGGCCGGTGCGGGTGTAGAGGCGGGCGAGGTCGAGGGTGACGGTGGCGGCGTCCTGGCCGAGCTTGAGGCCCACCAATCCGATCCAGGCTTCGAGCAGCAGCCGCTCGGCCTCTTCCGGGCGGTCGAGGGATTCGGCGATCTTGCCTTCCAGCCGCAGGAGGCGCAGCAATCCCGCCTGGTCGCCCTGCTTGCGGTCGAGGAGCCGGGCTTTCTGCAGTGTTAGGAGCGCCTCGCCGGCGCGGCCGGCTTCGAGGAGGCCGGCGACCAGGCGGTGGTGCGACGCGGCGGCGAGGCGCGGCTCGAGCCGCTCGTCGCGGAGCCCGCGGCCCTCGCGCAGGAGGGCGAGGCGCGCCTCCTCGGCGAGCGCCGGCGCCGGGACGGCGCTCTTTTCGAGCAGGGTCCGGCCGAGCGCGTGGCGCTCGCCGAGGGCGCGGTAGAGCTGGGCGGCGCGGTCGAAGAGGGAGAGGGCGGCGGCGGGGCGGCCGCGGTCGGCGGCGAGGGCGGCGCGCAGGGCGTGGAGCTCGGCGCGCTCCAGCGGGTCGCCGCTGCCGTCCTCGATGAGCGGCTGGGCGCGGGCCAGCGCCTCCTCGGCCGCGGCGAGGGCGCCGGTGAGGCGGAGGGCGTTGCCGCGGTAGGCCCAGGCCCGCCCTTCGAGGCTGGCCGCGAGCGACGGCCCGGCGCACCGCGGGTCGAGGCGCGCCGCCACGGCGCCGGCCACCTCGGCGAGCTCGGCGCTGGCCGGCGGGTCCTCCCGCCAGAGCGCGGCCGCGGACTCCAGGAGGTGCTCGCAGAGGCCGACGCTGCGGAAGCGCTCGGCGTTGGCGACCAGCGTCAGGCGCCGCGCGTGCGGGTGGCGGAGGAGGTCGGCGGCGAGGCGCGGCGCCCGCTCCAGGTCGCGCGCTACGGCCGCCTCGCGCGCCGGCCCTTGCGCGAAGAGCTTGCGGAAGAGCTCGCCGTAGCCGCCGGCGGGCGGCGCCTCGCTCTCCCGCTCGCCGGCCGGGGACTGCCGACCGCCCCAGAGGCGCCGCGTCTCGCCGAGGCAGTGGGCGCAGCCGGCGAGCAGGTGGCGGACCAGGCCCTTGCTCTCGGCCGCCGTCAGCTCGCCGCGCCCAAAGCGCTCGAGGTCTTCGCGCGGCGGGTGCTGCTCACGCGTCACTTGTCGTCACCTCCAGCAACTCTAGCCGGCCCTGCATCACTCTGTCAAGCAATAAATGGCGTTCTAGGGCACTGTGCGTGGTAACGTAAACAGCTGAAGCGACTGTACTTGCTTTCCGGCCGGGAGCTTGCGGCGCTACAGTCGCGGCCGGTCTTCCAGGGCTCGGACGGGCGCTGCGAGCTCGAGCGGAGGGGCCACTTGGGTAAAAAGACGCATTTCGCAACGCGAGCGAGGATCCTCGTCGTCGCTGCCGCGGTCGCTGGCGGTTGCGTCGGTGAGCTGCCGAGTCTCGCCATTCTCGCCGCCTCACCCGTGGACGCCGTGCCCTGCCCCGCCGATTACAACGGCGACGGCCTCATGGACTTCGCTCTCAAAGCCGCCAACGGCATCTGGTACATCGACGTCGGAAACTGCAGCTTTGCCCTTCGGCTCCTTCCACCTCGGCCCCGCAGCTTCACGGAAAGCACCCCTCCTGCGCCGCAGACCGCCGAGCTACCGGCGGCGTGTTCCGGCGGCATCGACGACGATCTGGACAGCGCCCCGACCAGCTTGGAGCCGGTCTCCCTCTGGAACCCGCGCATCAACGACGGGTGCCCAGCGGTTGGTGCCGCCGAAACCTACTGTGACGATCAGCTCGACAACGACAACGACGGTCTCGTGAACGATGGTTGTCCGGCGACGGGGCGATACTGTCAGGGCCCCGACGCGTTCGGAGGCCGTTGGGATTTCGCGTACCCCGGCTATGGCGACGATTCCGCCGTCCCGGTGCCGGCCGACTACGGACGCGTCGACGGCAGTGTCGATCCCGAACACCGCGCCGACCTCGCCGTGAAGGACGGCGACACCGGCATGTGGGGAATCGACTTCGCCGACAACGGT